>JBCBJX010000003.1:0-87815 GCA_038522735.1 Pseudomonadota bacterium | reverse complement strand
CGTTCAAAGGCGGCTTTTGATGCGCATCTGATGCGCCAAACCGAACCAAGCATCCCGATCCGGAGACACTCCGCGCAGAACGCGAGAATACAGCCGCGAATTTCGCCGGACCCGAGGCCAACTGCTGCAGATCACGCGGAAAAACACCGATAGTTCAAAAACCTACGCCGCAGCGCGCCAGAGATAATTTATGCTGTAGACTGAGTGGCGGACAGGGTGGGATTCGAACCCACGAGACGGTTGCCCGCCTACACGCGTTCCAGGCGTGCGCCTTCGACCACTCGGCCACCTGTCCGGAGCCGCGGGAGTTAGCCCAAGTGCGGCGACCGCGCAACGGCGGCGGCTCGAGGCGCGAATGCAACGCCCGCGTGCGCTGCGCCGCTTTCAGCCTCCCGCCGCCGGTGATATGCTGAGAGTGGGACACTTGGGGTATCGGTCATGTTCGTTTTTCGCGCCATCGCCTGGCTTTTCATCGCCCTTGCTATCGCGCTCCTCGGCGCGGACGCGGTGTCGTCGCTCGAAAACGGGCTGACGCTGCGCACTACCGGCGACATCCTCATGCTCTTCGGCGTCGACGGCATGGCGCTCGCCGACGCAGCGCCGAACGGCGTCTCCCAAGTTCTGGGCGCGACGGTGAACTTCTTCCCGTGGGCGATCCTCGGCGCGATCGGCCTTCTTTTAACGCTGGTCTTCCGCCCGATCGACTGAGGCGACGCCGGTGACGGCCTCCGTCACAGTTTGGGCGATCCTCTTCGCGCCGGTCGTCCTCGGCTTGATCGCCGGCGGCGGAATGTGGGCCTGGGCGTCCCGCGCCGGCGACGCCGACGCGACCGCAAACCGTTTCAAACTGTTCGGACAGGCGGTCGTTCCAGCGATCACGGTCCTCGTCGCGCTCTGGGCCTGGTTTGCGACGCCCGCCGCCGACCGGGCGGCGCTCTTCGGCGGCGCGCCGCTGGAGGCGAAATCCCTCCTCGCCGCCCTGGGCTTCGGGGCCGCCTTCGCGGGCCTCGCGGCCGCGATCTCGGCGCGGGCGCTCAGGCGCGCGCCCGAAACCCGCGCCTTCCTCGCCAGCGACGTGCGCGAACTGCCGAGCCTCGCCCTCGTCGCGCCGGTCGGCGAGGAGCTGATTTTCCGCGGATACGGCGCATACGCCTTTTCGGACTGGGCGCTCTGGCAGGCGGCGCTTTTAACGTCCGCCGCCTTCGCGCTGATGCACTTCCGCCCGACGATGATCGCCCTCAGCTTCGCCTTCGGCCTCGGCCTCTTCGCCCTCGACCGCTGGTCCGGAACGCTCCTCGCCCCGATCATCGCGCACTTGGCCGCGAACCTGATCGTCTGGCTGTGGATGCGGCGGGCGGCGGGACCGACGCCTTCAGTCTCTGAGTAACGCCACGCCGCCCTGGAAGGCGAAGTGCGGGTTTGGCGTCGGTCGCTATAAATAGGTGTACGGCTTAAAGCGCCCTAAACCGGTCGTTCGGGCTTAGGCTGAAATTCGCCGATATTGGTCAGCCTGAACAAGCGATCGAGTGTCTCGCTTGCGGCAAGATAAGGACGCTCCCTCAGCTTCTAGTTTGTTGTGCTTGGCACCGAGTGGATTTGGTCGAATGACTTGAGCAGATCAACAACCGCGCGCGCCTTGTCTGCGCAGCGGCCATGCCCAAAATTTGACAGGCAAATCACCGTCTCCCTGCGATCAGGCAACCGAACCATATACGTTGAGACACCATAATCACCGCCTTCATACCAGATTATCGGCTGACCCTCATAAGAGCCATGGACCAGGCCGAAGGCATCATTGTCTTTGTCGTGGGCATATTTGCGCGTCGAAAGCATGCGAGCACCAAATCCCTCGCCTAACTGGTCAGTCTGGTAAAGTGCCCGATCCCATTTCACCAGATCGTTCAAAGAAGAAAAAACGCCACTGCCACCGTAGTGAGGCGACAGGCGGGGCGCTACCTGCCACCCACCAATGCCGTCGTCCCAGACGTAAGACCGGGCCATGCCTTCGCGAGTGGTGTCCAACGGAGCGTCGACCCATGTCGTCTCTAAGCCAAGTGGCGAAAAAATGGACGCATCCATATGTTCGGCGAAGCTTTGGTCGTTCAACCGCGCCGTTAGCTCGGCCAAAAGTTGATAGTTTATGTTGGAGTATGTCCACCGCTCGCCGGGGGCGTAGACCAGCTCTCCTGAAGCGAATACAGCGCCAATTGCATCGTCGACCGTGAACTGATCCTCAGATTGCCAGCCGCCGCGCGGTGATGGTAACGTGTAGTATTCTTGGAGCCCGCTCGTCATGTATACGAGATGTCCGATGGTTATTTCTGACATAAAGTCCGGCAAACCCGCCCAATGCTGAGATAGGCGATCATCGAGATCAAGACGACCCGCTTCTATTTCTAGTGCGACAGCCGCGCCGGTGAACTGTTTGGAGAGTGAGGCAAGATTGAACGCTGTGTCGGGAGTGATAGGCATTTCGGCATCCACGTCCGCCATACCATAGCCTTTTGCGTGGATCAGTGCGCCATCACGAATCACGCCGATAGCATAACCGGGCCGGTCGCCAGTTTCATAAGCCGCAAACAACCCATCGATACGGTCTTCAAGAGACGGGCCGTTATCGGCAATGGCGCATCCGATCAAAAGCGCACACCCAATTCCGATCAACAGTCTCATTTAATACACCCCACTTAATACTTCCATCGACGTAATCTACCTGCTACGCGACGCTGCCGCTAGCTACAATATCGTCTCGAATTGTGTGTCTGTTTTAGGGGACTTAAGACTGTCAGCAAGGTTTTGGCCTCCGGCAATTCAGGGCCAATCGCGGTCAGTCACCGCGTTCTCCGAGCGTCCTTTCCTCGCCCAACTCAGCCCCTGTAGGCTCCGGCGCGATTGATCGTTCATGCCGAGAAACGGCCGTTCCTGCCGCGCGAAGGTCTAACAGATCTCGAAGACCCCCCGCCCCTCAGTTCTCATCCATCTTCAGTGCATTGATGAACGCTTCCTGGGGGATCTCCACCCGGCCGAACTGGCGCATTTTCTTTTTGCCGGCTTTCTGCTTGTCCAGCAGCTTGCGCTTGCGGCTGGCGTCGCCGCCATAGCACTTCGCCGTCACGTCCTTGCGGAAGGCGGCGATGGTTTCGCGGGCGATGACCCGGCCGCCGATCGCCGCCTGGATCGGGATCTTGAACATGTGCCGCGGGATCAGGTCCTTCAGCTTCTCGCACATGGCGCGGCCGCGGGCCTCCGCCCGGTTGCGGTGGACGATGATGGAGAGGGCGTCGACCGGCTCCTCGTTCACGAGGATTTGCATCTTCACGAGATTGTCCTCGCGATAGCCCGTGATCTGATAATCGAAGGAGGCGTAGCCCTTGGTGATCGATTTCAGCCGGTCATAGAAGTCGAAGACGACCTCCGCCAGCGGAAGATCATAGACCACCATGGCGCGCGTTCCGGCGTAGGTGAGGTCCTGCTGAATTCCGCGACGGTCCTCGCACAGCTTCAGGACGCCGCCCAAGTATTCGTCCGGCACCAGAATGGTCGCCTTGATGCGCGGCTCCTCCAGATGGTCTATCTTCACCGGGTCCGGCATGTCGGCCGGGTTGTGCATCTCGATCATCTCGCCGTCGGTCTTGAAGACGTGATAGACGACGGACGGCGCCGTCGTGATGAGATCGATGTTGAATTCGCGCTCCAGCCGCTCGCGGACGATTTCGAGGTGGAGGAGCCCGAGGAAGCCGCAGCGGAAGCCGAAGCCGAGGGCCGCCGACGTCTCCATCTCATATTCGAAGCTCGCATCATTGAGGCGGAGCTTGGCGATGGCGTCGCGCAAGTCCTCGAAATCGGCCGAATCCACCGGGAAGAGCCCGCAGAAGACCACCGGCTGGGCCGGCTTGAAGCCCGGCAGCGGCGCGGAGGTGGAGCGCTTTTCGTCCGTCACCGTATCGCCGACGCGGGTGTCGGCGACTTCCTTGATGGAGGCGGTGAGGAAGCCGATCTCGCCGGGGCCGAGGGCGTCGACATTCGTTTTCTTCGGGTAGAAGACGCCGACCTGATCGACCGTGTACGAGGCGCCGGCGCGCATCATCTTGATCTTCTGACCCTTCTTCAGCCGCCCGTCGATGATGCGTACAAGGACGACGACGCCGAGATAGCTGTCGTACCAGCTGTCGACGAGGAGCGCCTTCAGGGGCGCCTCCGCATCGCCCTGCGGCGGCGGCAGGCGCTTCACGATCGCCTCCAGAACGTCCGGCACGCCCATGCCGGTCTTCGCGGAGATGGGGATCGCGTCCGCCGCGTCGATGCCGATCACGTCCTCGATCTGCGCCTTCACCCGGTCCGGGTCGGCGGCGGGCAGATCGATCTTGTTCAGGACCGGGAAGATTTCGAGATCCACCTCCATCGCCTGGTAGACGTTGGCGAGGGTCTGGGCCTCGACCCCTTGCGAGGCGTCGACGACGAGCAGCGCGCCCTCGCAGGCCGAGAGCGAGCGGTTCACCTCATAGGCGAAATCGACGTGGCCCGGCGTGTCGATGAGGTTGAGGACGTAGGTCTCGCCGTCTTTCGCCTGATAGTTCAGGCGGACGGTCTGGGCCTTGATGGTGATGCCCCGCTCGCGCTCGAGCTCCATCGAATCGAGCACCTGCTCCTTCATCTCCCGGTCGGTGAGGCCGCCGGTCGTCTGTATGAGACGGTCGGCGAGCGTCGACTTGCCGTGGTCGATGTGGGCGACGATCGAGAAATTGCGGATGTGCTTGAGGTCGGTCATGCGGCGCGATCAGCGTCCCGGGCGAAGCGGAAAGAGCCGCTTCCCCTAGCGGCCGCCGGGCTGCGCGTCCATCGCCATGGCGCCGCGGGCGTTCAGGCCGGGCAGCGCGCCGCCGCCGCGACGCGGCCGACGGGTTCGCCGATCTGGACGATGACGGCGTGATCGAGGGACGGGCCGGACGGCAGGGCGCCGGACAGGGCCGTCTCGCCGCCGGCGTAAGTGCCGAGCCGCGCCGCATCGCGAACGACGTTCGTGTAGGTGAGCTTCCGGCCGCCGTTGGCGCCGCCGCCGACATTGACGACCGTCGGGGCGCTTTCGAAGGAGACCCGCAGCACCGTCGCGCGGCCCCCGACCTCGCCCGACAGGCGGGCGCGGACCGATCCGGCGCCGCAGTCGAGGTCAAGCTCCACCGTATCCGCCGGCGCCGCGGCGATCGCGTCCAGCACCTCGTCCGGATGGGAGCCGTTCACGTCCGCCACCCCGTCGACCACCATCTGCGGGGTGTAGACGCGCTTGTTGGACAGGATATCGGCGTAGGCCTTCTGGCGCGCCACATGCTCCGGCCGCGCGAGGGTGTCCATCCATTGGTCCGTGTCCCAATAGGTGATGGGATAGCTGAGGGCGATGACGTCCTCGCGCGCGGCGAGCTCGGCGAGCAGCTTGTCCGCCGCCGGGCAGAGGGAGCACGCCTGGCTTGTGAACAGCTCGACGACCGTCGGATCGTCCGCCGGCTGGGCGGCGATCGCGGCGAGGGCGAGAAGGCTGACGCCTGTGCTGCACATGGGCCGACCCTCAGGAAAACTACAAAACAACACCAGCCTGAGTGATAGACCGAACAGCCCTGAAAATCCGCTACCGGCCGCAGCACGATCGGCGGAGTTTGATCACGCTTTGGTGAACGAGAGGCCGGTGACTGCAGAAAGCGCGTCGAGGGCCGCCGCCGGCTCGCGCACGCGGATGGTGCGCATCCCCATCGCCTTGGCGGGTTTCAGATTGACGCCGAGATCGTCGAGGAAGACGCACGCGGCCGCGGCGACGCCGAGGGCCTCGCACATCATCTCGTAAATGCGCGGGTCGGGTTTGCGCACGCCCGCCTTGTGGCTCTCGATGACGTGGTCGAAGGCGGCGAACATCTCCGCCGCGCCTTCGTCGCCCGCGCCCATCTTCGCGACGGGCACGGCGGTCGTGTTGGTGATGCAGCCGACCTTAAAGCGCGCCTTGCAGGCGTGCACGGCCGCGATCATCTCCGGACGGATTTTCACTTGCATGAGGGAGAGGAGCGTCGCGCCGCGCACCTCGCGTTTTTCCGTATTCATCGGGTGGGCGAGGCTGTCCTCGGCGAAGGCGGCGTCGAACTCTTCCGGCGTGATCTCAGAGCGCTCGAACCGCGCCCAGGCGCCGCCTGCGGGATCGAACCCGCAGACATGATTGAGGAAGTTCTCCGGCAGGCCGTTCTCGCGCTCATAGACATGGAAGTTGTCATAGGGCGCGGTCGTCAGAACGCCGCCGACGTCGAAGATGACGGCCTTGATGTCGGTCACTATTCAGCTCCCCTGAAAGACCCCTCTCTCGCGGGAGAGGGGTTTGGGGTGAGGGGGGACGATCTCTTCACCTGCAAAAACCGTCAGCTTAATGCGCCGAAGCGTTTCGCAACCTTCAGCGCGAGTGGAACCGCTGCGCCCCCTCACCCCCGGCCCCTCTCCCACAGGGAGAGGGGCCGGGGGTCAGATTCACGCCGCCTCTTTCGCCAGCTTGCGGATGACGTAGTGGAGGATGCCGCCGTTGTTGAAGTAGTCGAGCTCGTCGGCGGTGTCGATCCGCGCGAGGAGGTCGATCTCCTTCGTCGAACCGTCCTTGTACGTGATCGTCGCTTTCACCATCTGGCGCGGCTGCAGGGCTTCCACGCCCTCGAGGGAAACCTCTTCCTCGCCCGTCATGCCGAGGGACGACCAGGACGCGTCGCCGGTGAATTCGAGCGGCAGGACGCCCATGCCGACGAGGTTGGAGCGGTGGATGCGTTCGAAGGACGACGCGATGACCGCGCGCACGCCGAGGAGGCGGGTGCCTTTGGCCGCCCAGTCGCGCGAGGAGCCGGTGCCGTACTGCTCGCCGGCGACGACCACGAGGGGCGTTCCGTCCGCCTTGTACTTCATGGCGGCGTCGTAGATCGGCATCACTTCGCCCGTCGGGACGTATCTGGTGATCCCGCCTTCGGTCCCCGGAACCATCTGGTTCTTGATACGGATGTTCGCGAACGTGCCGCGCATCATCACGTCGTGATTGCCGCGCCGCGAGCCGTAGGAGTTGAAGTCCCGCACGGAGACCTGGTGGCCTTGCAGGTACTCGCCCGCCGGGCTCTCTTCTTTGATCGAGCCCGCCGGCGAGATGTGGTCGGTGGTGATGGACTCGCCGAGGAGCGCGAGAACGCGCGCGTTCTTAACGGGCTCGACCGGCGCCGGCGTCAGGCCCATGCCCTCAAAATACGGAGGATTGGCGACATAGGTCGAGGGCGGCCAGTTATAGGTCTCGCTTTCGTCCGTGGTGATCGTCCGCCAGCCGGCGTCACCCTTGAAGACGTCGCCATAACGGGTCGAGAACATCTCCGAGGTGACGCTTTCGCGGACAAGCTCGGCGATCTCCGCGTTCGTCGGCCAGATGTCTTTCAGGAAGACGTCGTTTCCGTCTGCGTCCTGACCGATCGCATCTTTCGTCAGATCGACGTTCACCGAGCCTGCAAGCGCGTAGGCGACGACGAGGGGCGGCGAGGCGAGATAGTTCGCCCGCACGTCCGGCGAGACGCGGCCCTCGAAGTTGCGGTTGCCGGAGAGGACCGAGGCGACGGCCATGTCGTGCGCGTTCACGGCCTTGGAGATCGCGTCCGGCAGGGGGCCGGAGTTGCCGATGCAGGTGGTGCAGCCATAGCCGACAAGGTTGAAGCCGAGCTGGTCGAGATCGTCCTGGAGCCCCGCTTTTTCAAGATAGTCCGTCACGACCTGCGAGCCCGGCGCGAGGGAGGTCTTCACCCAGGGTTTCACCGCAAGGCCCTTTTCGAGGGCCTTGCGGGCGACGAGCCCCGCGGCGATGAGGACGGAGGGGTTGGAAGTGTTCGTGCACGATGTAATGGCGGCGATGGCGACGTCGCCATGGCCGAGATCGAAGCTCTCGCCCTCGACGGCGACGCGCTTCGCGGCTTCGCCGCCCTTGCCGTACTCTTTATCCAGCGCAGCCGCGAAATTCGCCGCGACGCCCGACAGCGAGACCCGGTCCTGCGGCCGCTTCGGCCCGGCGAGGGAGGGTTCGACCGTTGAGAGATCAAGCTCCAGCGTGTCGGTGAAGACCGGATCCGGCGTGTTGGTGTCGCGCCAGAGGCCCTGCTCCTTCGCATAGGCCTCGACGAGCTGCACCCGCGCCTCCTCGCGGCCTGTCGCGCGGAGATATTTGAGGGTTTCGGAATCGATGGGGAAGAAGCCGCAGGTGGCGCCGTATTCGGGCGCCATGTTCGCGATGGTCGCCTGATCTTCGAGCGACAGATTATCGAGGCCGGTTCCGAAGAACTCGACGAACTTTCCGACGACGCCCTTCTTGCGCAGCATTTCTGTCACGGTGAGGACGAGGTCCGTCGCCGTCGCGCCTTCCGGCAGGCGGCCGGTCATCCGGAAACCGACGACCTGCGGGATCAGCATGGAGACCGGCTGGCCGAGCATGGCCGCCTCCGCCTCGATGCCGCCGACGCCCCATCCGAGCACCGACAATCCGTTTACCATCGTGGTGTGGCTGTCCGTGCCGACAAGGGTGTCGGGATAGGCGAAGGTTTCGCCGTTCTTCTCCGCCGTCCAGACCGTCTGGGCGAGGTATTCGAGGTTCACCTGGTGGCAGATGCCCGTGCCCGGCGGCACGACGCGGAAATTGTCGAAGGCGCCCTGCCCCCATTTCAGGAACTGATAGCGCTCGCCATTGCGCTCGTACTCCCGCTGGACGTTGAGCTCGAAGGCCTTCGCATTGCCGAAATTGTCGACCATCACCGAGTGGTCGATGACGAGATCGACCGGGGCGAGCGGGTTGATCTTCTCCGGGTCCTGATCGAGCTTCTTCATCGCGTCGCGCATGGCGGCGAGGTCGACGACGGCGGGGACGCCGGTGAAGTCCTGCATCAGAACACGCGCCGGGCGATAGGCGATCTCGCGCGGATTGTCGCCGGACTGGAGCCACGCCGCGAAAGCCTTCACATCGTCGACGGTGACCGACCGTCCGTCCTCGAACCGCAGGAGGTTTTCGAGCAGCACCTTCAGGGAGAAGGGCAGGCGCGAGACGTCGCCGATCGTCTTCTCGGCCTCCTTGATGGAGAAATAGGAGTAGCTCTTCCCGCCCGCCGTCAGGGTCTTCTTCGTTTTCAGGGTGTCGTGTCCGGGGGTCATGGCGGTCTCCGTTGCTGGCGTGGGCGCGGCGGGCGCGCGGGCTTTGGGCCGCGGGGCGCGCGCTGAGGAATGCCCGCGCGTTATCGCCGAAGCGCCCCGCGGGCGCAATTCGCAGGCGCCGCAACTTGTTCGATTGATCCCGCCGCCCGCGTCGGCGTAGGCGGGTTCCATGACTCGATACGCCGTCGATCTCCTCCTTGACGAGGCCGCCGCCGCGCGCGCCGGCCGCGCCGTCGCCGCGCCCCTCACCGTCCGCCTCGCGCCGGGAGACGCCCTCACCTTGCGCGGCCCGAACGGCTCGGGGAAATCGAGCCTTCTGCGCGCCATCGCCGGCGTCGGCGGGTTTTCCGAAGGCCGCGCGGCGATCGGCGGCGAGGCGGATGCGCGCGGGCGGGCGCGCCTCACCCATTATATCGGCCACCGGCCGGGGGCCCGCGGGTCTCTGACGGCGCGGGAGACGCTCGCTTTTCATCGGGCCGTCCTCGGCGGCGAAGCCTCGATCGCGGCGGCGCTCGAGCGGGTCGGCATTGCGGCCGAAGGCGACCGGCCGGCCGGCGCCCTCTCGGCGGGACAGCTCCGCCGTCTCGCGCTCGCGCGGCTCCTCGTCGCGGACCGGCCCGTCTGGCTCCTGGACGAGCCGACCGCCGCCCTCGACGCAGCCGGCGCCGCGCTGGTCGCGCGGATGGTCGCCGAGCACCGGGCCGATGGCGGGATCGCCGTCGTCGCGACCCATGACGCCTTCGAGCCGGAAGCCGCCGCGACCGCCACCCTCCTCGCCGCATGAGCCGTGCGCTGACGGTCTTCAGCGCCGTCTTCATGCGCGAGCTTCGCCTGAGCCTTCGCCAGGGCGGCGGCGGCCCCGCGGCCCTCGCCTTCTTCCTCGCCGCGGCCGGCCTCGCGCCCCTCGGGCTCGGGCCCGAAGCCTCGGTTCTGCGCCCGGCGGCCCCCGGCGTCGTCTGGCTCGCGGCGCTCCTCGCTGTCGCTGCGGGGCTCGAACGTCTGTTTCAGGACGATCTGGAAGCGGGCGAGATGGACCTCCTCGCCGCGGCGGACGCGCCCCTCGAACTCATCGCCGCCGCCAAGGCCGCAGCCTTCCACATCGCGACCATCGGGCCGATCGCCCTCGCGGCGGCGCCCGTCGGCCTCGCCTACCGGATGACCGACGGGGCGGCGCTCGTCCTCGCCGTCGGCGTCGCGATCGGCGGGCTCGGCCTCGCTTTCATCGGCGCGGCGGCGGCGGCGCTGACGGCGGGGGTGCGGCGCGGGGGCGTCCTCATCGCCGTCATCGCCGCGCCCCTCGCCGCGCCCGCCCTCGTCTTCGGCGCGGCGAGCGCCCGCCTCGCCGACCAGGGCGCGGACCCCGCCCAGCCGCTCCTCTTCCTAAGCGCCTACGCCCTCTTCGCGATCGCCGCCGGACCGATCGCCGCCGCCGCCGGCCTCCGCCTCCATATGAGTTGAAGCGCCGCCTTCGATCCGTCACAGACTCGCGCTAATTCCCGTTCAACTTGCGTCCCAAGCCCTTCGAAGGTTCGTCCATGCGCCGCACGGTTCTCTTCCTCCTCGCCCTCTCCGCCCTCGGCTCGCCCGCCCTCGCCGCCGAGCCGAAATCCGTCGCGACCTATCGCGACTGGACGGTCTTCACGCGCGACGTCGGGGGGGACCTCATCTGCTACGCCGTCGCCGAGGCGCGGGAGAAACAGCCGAAATCGGTGAACCACGGCGACGTCTTCATGCTCGTCTCCACCTGGCGCTCCGGCGCGGCGATCGAGCAGCCGAGCTTCATGACGGCCGGCTACGACATGAAGGACGGCTCGGCCCCGACCGCGAAGGTCGGCTCCGACGACTGGCCGATGTTCGTCGCCGGCAACGAGGCCTTCATCGAAAGCGACGGCCAGGAAAAGGCCCTCGTCAGCGCCATGAAGCGCGGCTCGGAGCTGCGCGTCAGCGCCACCTCGAAGCGCGGCACCCGGACGAACTACGAGATTTCACTTCTGGGCATCACGAAAGCGCTGGAAGCCGCGCGGAAGGCGTGCTCTTAGACTCCATACTCAGTCTGAACCACGGGCATTTGACACTGGCCGCCACTCACAAGGATTTTGGCGAGCGGCGGTTTTGGGCGAGGAAAGGACGCTGAGCCAAGGCCCGCTGTGGGCGGTGTTTTCAGTCGTCTCGCGGCATAACCGTTGGAAGCGGTTTTTCGCGAGGTCTTCTCTGATTACTGCGTCGATATTTACTTTGATACGCACGCCGCTGTTTGGTCACTTCATACAAAACAATACCCGATGAAGTCGCCAAGTTCAGGCTTTCTATCATTCCGAACATAGGAACCGCGACGCACATTTCGCTCCGTTCGACAGCTAAGTCGCTGATGCCGCGCGACTCGTTCCCGAACCATACCGCAAGCTTTGCATGCTTCGTGTAGTCGCCCTCATGCAAGTAAATGCTCTGCTTGCCTTTCACATGGGGTGATGTGACAATGGAAACAAAACTATTATTCTCCAAGTGATCTAGGCAAAGCTCTGTGCTTTCAAAACGCTTCACAAAAGTCCATTTCACTGCTGATGCAGATGTCTTGGTCAGAGAGCGTCTGTCTCTCATTTCTTCCCAGTCATCGGGAAGCGAGCCCCGGAAATCGATTACATAGACTTTCTCGACCCCCAAGGCGTTCACGTTCCTGATAACTGTGCCGATGTTGCCTATATCAGTAGGGTTCTCAATGACAGCGACGAGGTTCTTGCAACGAAACTCTTTGATTGCGTTTGCGCGCTCTCTGATCGCAGAGCGCTGTTTTTTGGGTTTGTTCTCCATAGACGATTGAGCCGTTGTTGAAGTGGTCTGGCCACTAATCGCCACACGAGACGGCTTTCGTCAAACCCATGTCCACCTGCACAGAAAACGTTGTGAGCGTCCTATTTGGGGCGTTTTAGGACGGTCGTTCTGCTTTGTTGCGTGTTAGAACTGGGCCGTATCCGGTCAGTCTGATTGAGGCTCGACCCTAGGGAGCAGGCGAGCCGGCGCTACCCGTTGTAACTGTTCTGAACCAGCTCCCGCAGCACCGCCTTATCCACATCCGCCAGCTTGTTCACATAAAGGCAGGCCTTGCCCGTCTTGTGCTTGCCGAGCTTTTCGAGGAGTTCCGGGCGCTTCGTCGCGCCGTCCATCAGATAGCAGACGAGGTTCTGCTTGCGCGGGGAGAAGCCCGTGCGCATCCACTCCTCCTCGCGGCCGTCCGCATACGCGATCATCTTGCGGCCGAAGCCGATGATGGAGGCGCCCCACATCTCGCCCGGCTCGCCGGTGATCTCCCGGAAGACTTCAAGCAGCCGGAACCCGTCCGTGCGCCGGCGCTCGTTCTCGACCGAGTTGAGGAACGTCTCGATCGCGGCGCCGGTCGGGCGGGTCTTCAGCTCGGGCATGGATCACCCCTTCAAACCAACACCTGTTTCGTCATCCCGGCCGCTACAAGCGTCCGAACCCGTCAGGGTTCGGCGAACGCTTGTCAGAGCCGGGACCCAGGGCCTCAGGCGCGGCGCCCGCAGCCCCTGGGTCCCGGGTCTCGCTGCGCTCGCCCGGGATGACGGAAGACGCCCGACACTGACGCGGATCGCTCATTCCGTTTTCAGCGCCCAGCGGAAGACCTGCGGGTTTCCCCCGTCGAGGTCGGACGCCGTCGCCGTCAGCCGGTCGCCCTCGCGGCGGTAGAGAACGCGCTGGGGAAAATCATGGTCCGGATTTTCAAAGACGACGTACGCCGCGCCCGCCTCGACGAGGGCGAAGCGCGTCGCGGCGCCGCCGCCCGGCTGGGCGTAGAGCGCCGGCTCGCCGAAAAGTTGGATGCGCAGGAATTCAAAGCCGCGCGCCCGCCCGTCCCGTACGGAGCGGTTGACGGCGAGCATCAGCCCGCCCTCGGCGTCGGTCCAGATCTCCTCCGACACCCGCCCCTCGCGCTCCGCCCGCCAGTGGCCCGAGAGCCAGCCGAGATCGGGCGCGGCCTCCTCGGCGGCGGCGTTCACCGTCAAAAACAGCCCGCAAAGACCGAAAATCAAGCGTTTCACCGACGCCTCCCTCGTTGCCGGAAGGATGAGCTCGAAGGATGGCCTACCTTTCGATTGTCGGCAAATTGCATCGCCCTTTACCGCACGCTTCGCGCCGTCTCCTCCGCGCGCGCCTTCAGCCCCAGCTGCGCCTCGCGGATGGTGATGTAGAGGGTCGCCATGACGATGAGGATCGCGCCCGCATAGGCGAGGCCGTCGGGCGCTTCTGAGAAAAACAGGGTGCCGACGATCGCCGCGAGGACGAGGCGGGTGTATTCGACCGGCGCGATCGCCCCCGCCTCGGCGATCGAATAGGCGCGCACATAGCAGAACTGCGAGAGCGCCCCGCCGAGGACGACCATGGCGAGGGGGAGGAGATGCTCCGCCTGCGGCGCGCGCCAGACGAACAGCGCCGGCGGCAGGGCGAGGAGCGCCATCAGCGAGAGCCCCCAGTAATAGACGTCGTTTGCGGCGTGGTCGCGCGACAGCGCCTTCACCTGGGCGATGGTGATCGCCATCATGAACGCCCCGCCGACGGCGGCGAGGGCGCCGACATTCACCGCCCCCGTCGGCCGCAGCATGATCAGGACGCCGAGGAACCCCGCCCCCGCCGCCGACCAGCGCCGCACGCCCACGTTCTCCCCGAGGAAGATCGCCGCGATCGGCACGAGGAAGAGCGTGTTGGCGAAAGAGAGCGCCTGAGCGTCCGCGAGCGGCAGCCGCGAGAGGGAGACGTAGGCGAGCGTGATCGCGATGGTCGCCGTCACCGAGCGGGAGAGGACCGCCCACGGACGTTTCGGCCTCAAAAGCCGCATGGGATCGCGCCGCAGATAAAGCGGCGCGAGAAGGAGCGCCCCGGCGGCGGCGCGCAGGAACGTCACCTGCATGGCGTTCAGGTCGCCGTCGATCAGCTTCACCCCGACGAACATCACCGTCACCGCCATGGCGGCGATGAAGAGCCACGCCGCGCCCCGGGCGTTCGCCGGCGCGGCGGCCCAGATGCGCGCGAGGCGGGCGGCGGATCGTTTCGCGGGCGCGGCGGCGGACATGGAAGGGCTCTCTGGATGCGGAGCGCGGACGCTATAGGCTCGCGGTCGAAAAGTCAGATGGACGGAGGCCGATGATGGGCGAAACCTTCGAGGCGGGCGGCTACGCGATCGCCCTCCATGGCGGCGCGGGCCCGCGGCCCGGCCGCGATTACGCCGAGACCGAAGCCCACATGCTCGCCCTCGCGACCATGTGCCGGGACAGGCTCGACGCCGGCGAGAGCGCTCTCGACGTGGTCGAGCACGCCGTCGCCGGGCTCGAAGCCTCCGGCCTCTATGTCGCCGGACGCGGCGGGGCGCCGAACCGCTCGGGCTTCGTCGAACTTGACGCCTCGATCATGGACGGCCCGAAACGGCGGGGCGGCGGCGTCGCCGCGGTGCGCGATCTCGTCTCCCCCGTCGCCGCCGCGCGGCGGGTGATGGAGGGAACGCCCCACGTCCTCCTCGCCGGCGAGGGCGCGGCGAAATTCGCCCGGGCCGAGGGCCTTCCCTTCGTCGGCGAGCCGCAGGCCTATTACCGCACGCCCGTCGGCGTCGACCCGGAGGAGATGACGGCGACGGACATCGCCCACGGCACCGTCGGCGCCGTCGCTCTCGACCGGGAGGGCCGCCTTGCGGCGGCGACCTCCACCGCCGGCGTCTTCGGCAAGATGGAAGGCCGGGTCGGCGACACGCCCCTCATCGGCGCCGGCACCTGGGCGGACGCCGACGTCGCCGCCTCGTGCACCGGCATCGGCGAGGCGTTCATTCTCGCCGGCGGCGCCCAGGACGTTGCGAGCCGGGTCCGCTATGCGAAGGAGGATCTCTCGGCCGCCTGCGCGGGCATGCTCGCGGACGTCGCCGCCCTGAAAGGCGATGGCGGCGTCATCGCCGTCGACGCCGGCGGGCGCATCGCTTTGTCGTGGAACTCCAGGGGCTTGAAGCGCGCCGCGGCCGGCGCGGCGCTCGAACCCTTCGCCCTCACCTTCTGACCCCCCTTTACGGGGCGCGCCGGGCCGGCCAGACTTTCATTTCTATATTTCCAAAACAACTTATGCGCATGTTTCGGGGGTGGTGAAATGAGACGGGTTTTCGACCGGGCGCCGAGCGACGCCGACTGCGACGCGATCCTCGACGGGGTCATCGAACGCACCCTGCCGAAGGCGCGCTGGAACCACGCCGCCCACGTCGTATTCGCCGTCGCGCTCCTCGGCCGCATGACGCTGGAGGAAGCCGAGGAGACCGCGCCCCGGCTCATCCGGCTCTATAACGAGGCGACGGGCGTCTCCAACACCGCCGACGGCGGCTACCACCACACGATCACGGTCTTCTTCCTGCGGAGCATTGAGGAGTTTCTCGCCGCCCTCGGCGACGCGCCGCTTGCGGAGCGATGCGCCGCGGTCCTCGCTTCGCCCATCGGCGCGAAGGACTTTCCCGAACGCGCCTATGAGCGCGCCCTTCTGGAAAGCCCCGTCGCCCGCCTCGGCTGGGTCGAACCGCGCCTCGGCGGATACGCCTGAGTCAGCGCGGCGAGAAGAGCGTCTTCACAAACGTTCTGTGCAGAAGGATCTGGCCGGCGAGAAGGGTCTGATCCTCGAAGAGCTTTGCGAGCACAATGCCGCCTTCGACGAGCACGCTCGCCTGGTCGGCGAGAGCGTCAAGGTCGATCTCCTCATGGGGCGGATATTTGACGGCGATCGCATCGAGCATCTCCCGAAAGCGCAGGCGCCAGTTGACCATGCCGTCCCGGGCGAGCGTGCGGACTTCGGCGTCGAACTGCCGGGCCTGATAGGCGACGGCGGCGACCATGCAGCCGGGATGGACGTCCTCCATCTCCTCCATCGCTTCGGCGAAGAGACGAAAGCCGACGAGATAGGCGTGAAGCGGATCGTCGGTCAGCTCCCGCGCCCGTGCGAAAAGATCATCGAGCAGAACGTCGTCGGCTTGAAGAAAGCGCTGCAGCAGGGCCCGTGCAAGCTGCGTCTTGTCCCGGAAGTGATAGAAAAAGCCGCTCTTGGTGATCTCTGCTTCAGCGATGATCTCTTCGATCGAGGTCGCCGCGAATCCCTTCGCGAGCACCGAGGCTTCGGCGATGTCCAAGATGCGGTCGCGCGTGCGCGCACCCTTCGGCGTCGGTTTTGTCAGCGTATTGGACATGGCGCGTCTTCCGGTTTCCGCACCAGCGGTGTGGTTTTCCGTCGCCGAACCATACCGCACGAGAGCGTCGCCTGCGACGCCCCCTAGCCAACAGTTTGAAACACAAAAGTAAATCCGGCTCGCCGCTTTTTAGACGCGCTTGACCGCGCGCTCGGTGGGCGGGCGCCCCCTCGGTTCGCTACTCCACCTGCTCCGCACGGCGCAGGGCGCCTCAAGACCTCGCCCGGCGGACTGGAGAGAGATGGAGAACCAATATGCTAGGACTACTGACAATCGTCGCCGCGATGTTCGCGGCGTTCGCCCTTCTGGACGCGTTTGCGCCCGCAAGGGTTCTGCCGCGCGTGCGCGGCTGGCGGCTGAAAGGCCTTCTCATGACAGCCGGCTACTTTGCGATCGCCCTTACCGCCCCGTTCCTGTGGGACGGCTGGCTCGCGGAACGCCAGCTTTTTAATGTGGAGGCCCTCGGCTTCTGGCCTGGCGTCGCGATCGGCTTTCTCGCGATCGAGGTGGGCATGTGGGCTTGGCACCGGACGCTGCACGGCGTTCCGTTCCTGTGGCGGCACTTCCACCAGACCCACCACTCCGCGGAACGGATCGACGTCTTCGGCGCGTTTTTCTTCCACCCGCTCGATATGCTGGGTTGGACGCTATTGGGAAGTCTGGCGCTCGTCGGGTTCGTGGGCGTCGCGCCGGAGGCGGCGCTGGTCGTCACCCTCGCGACAACCTTTCTCGCCATGTTCACGCACGCCAATCTGAAAACGCCGCGCTGGCTCGGCTACATCATCGCCCGGCCGGAGTCCCACGCCGCGCACCATGAGCGGGGCGTGCACGGACGGAACTACTGCGATTTTCCGTTGATCGACATGCTGATGGGCACGTTCTGCAACCCGCGGGAGTTCCCCGAAGAGGCCGGAATCGTTCCGGGCGGCTCGGACCGCTGGTGGTCGCTCCTCATAGGCCGCGATCTTGAAAGGCCCTCGGGGCGGAAAGGGCCGGGGCTCGCACCGGCGGAATAAAGAGGACGGCGCTTCGGCGCCGTCCTAGACCTGCAACAATCCCACCGTCTCCTTCACCTCCGCGAGCACAGGCGCGGCGATGGCGCGGGCTTTTTCCGCGCCGGCGGCGAGGATGCGGTCGATTTCGGCTTCGTCCTTGCGGATGCGGGCGAGTTCTTCCGTGATCGGTCCGAGCTTTTCGACCGCAAGGTCCGCGAGGGCGGGCTTGAAGGCGCCGAAGCCCTGGCCGGCGAACTCGGCGAGCACCTCGGCCTTCGTCAGGCCCGCAAGGGCGCCGTAGATGCCGACGAGATTGTTCGCCTCCGGACGGGGCTCGAGATCCTCGACCGTCTCCGGCAGGGGTTCGGGGTCGGTCTTCGCCTTCTTGATCTTCTTCGCGATCGTCCCGGCGTCGTCGACGAGGTTGATGCGCGACATGTCGGACGGGTCCGATTTCGACATCTTCGCCGTCCCGTCCCGGAGCGACATGATCCGCGCGCCTGGCCCCTCGATCAGCGGCTCCGGTAGCGGGAAGAAGTTCGGCTTTGCGTAATCGTGGTTGAACTTCGCGGCGACGTCGCGGGCGAGCTCAAGGTGCTGCTTCTGGTCCTCGCCCACCGGCACGTGGGTCGCGCGGTAGAGGAGAATGTCCGCGGCCTGAAGGACGGGATAGGTGAAGAGCCCGACGCTTGCGCGCTCTTTGTCTTTGCCCGCCTTTTCCTTGAACTGGGTCATGCGGTTCAGCCACCCCATGCGCGCGACGCACTGGAGGATCCACGCGAGCTCGGCGTGCTCGCGCACGGCCGCCTGGTTGAAGATGATCGAGCGTTCAGGATCGACGCCGCAGGCGATGTAGGTCGCGGCGATCTCGCGGGTGTTGCGGCGCAGCTCGTCCGGGTCCTGAAAGACCGTGATCGCGTGGAGATCGACGATGAAATAGATGCAGTCCCAGTCGCCCTGCAGATCGACGAACTTGCGGATCGCGCCGAGATAGTTGCCGAGGGTGAGGGCGCCCGTCGGCTGGACGCCGGAGAGAACGCGTTTCGGGCCTTGATAGGCGGGGGGCTGATCGTCTGTCATTTCGTCCCGTTCGTGTCGTTCAGGCCGGCGCGCCGCGGCGAAGCGCGGCCCTGAGGTCGTCGACGCTGACGGCGCCGGTCAGAATGGAGGCGACGGCATAGACCGCGAGGCCGCCGACGGAAAGGGCGATCGCCGTCAGCCAGGACTGCTCGAAGAGGACCGCCGTCATCTGCGGCTCGACCTGCAGCGCCCCCCAGAGCGCGCCGCCCATGAGAAGCGTCGCCGCGACGATGCGCGCCCAGCGGGCTTTCAGGCGCGCGTCGGCCTCGAAATGGCGCCGTCGCGCCGCCGTCCGCCAGAGGAGGAGCGCCTGCAGGATCGCCGCGACCGAGGTGCCGATGGCGACCGAATAGAAGCCGACGAACGGAAATCCGCCCACGGAGATGAAGATATTGGCGGCGATCCCGACGAGGGCGAAGACCATCGGCGTCGTCGTGTCCTCCCGCGCGAAGAAGGCGGGCGAGAAGACCTTCTGGGCGATGAAGGCGGGGAGCCCGACCGCGAACCAGGCGAGCGCGGCCCCAGTCCGCAGCGCGTCGTCCTCGGTGAAAGCCGAGCCGCCGGCGCCGACGAGGGCGAGGGCGTCGCCCGCAAAATCCCGGAAGAGCGCGTCGCAGAGGAGCGGCCCCATGAGGACGAGCGCGACCGTCGCCGGCAGAGCAAGGAGGAGCGAGAGCTCGACAGCCCGGTTGAGGGCCCGCCGGGCGCCCGCCTCGTCGCCCGTTTTCACCCGCGCCGAGAGCGTCGGGAGAAGGACGATCCCGAGGCCGATGCCGATGAGGGAGACGGGCAGCTGGTGCAGCTGATCGGCGTTCATCAGCCAGCTGACGGCACCTGATTCGCGGCTCGCGATATTGGTCCCGACGATGAGATTGATCTGCGCCGACCCCGCCGCGAGAAACCCGGGCGCGCCGAGGACGAGGAGGCGCTTCACGCCCGGGGTGAGCCGCGGCAGCCGCGGCCTGACGGCGTATCCCGCCCGCGCGGCGCCCCAGTAGAGCGCGGCGAGCTGCGCGACGCCCGCCGCCGCGACCGCCCAGGAAAGCGCGCTCCCGGCGGCTTCCGGACCGTCGCCGGCGACGAACAGCACCGCCCCGATCATCAGGATGTTGAGGAGAAGCGGCGCCCCCGCCGCCACCGCGAACCGGCCGAGGGAGTTGAGGACCCCTGACAGGAGCCCCACCCCCGACATGAAGGCGAGATAGGGAAACATGATCCGCGTATAGAGGACGGCGAGATCGAACTTCTCCGGCTCGTCGGCGAACCCGCCCGCGAGCAGCGTCACGAACGCCGGCGTGAAGACCTGCACCAGCGCGATGAGGACGCTGAGCGCGACGACGAGCGCCGACAGGATCTCCTCCGCATACCGCTTCGCCGAACCGTCGCCGCCCTCGACCCGGGCGGCCTGAAAGAGCGGGATGAACGCCGCCTGAAAGGCGCCTTCGGCGAGGAGCCGGCGGAACAGGTTCGGCAAGCGGAACGCCGCCCAGAACGCGTCCGCCACCGGCGAGCCGCCGGCGCCGATCACGCCTGTCGCCAGCACCTGTCGCGCGAAACCGAGCACCCGGCTCGACATGGTGAGCCCGGAGACCGTGGCGAGGGACTTCAGGAGGGCCATGAACCCTCTTCTCCCGTCTCCAACGCGGCTTTCAACTCATAGAGCGCCTCCAGCGCCTCGCGCGGCGACAGTCCGTCCACGTCGAGGGAGGCGAGGCGTCGCTCGACGTCCGAGGGCTCGCTCGGGGCGGGCTCCGCTTCCGCGAACCCGGCCGAGAAGAGCGGCAGGGCGCCGCCGCCGGCGCTTTCCGCCTCCAGATCTTTCAGGACCGCCGCGGCGCGTTTCACCACCCGCGCCGGCACGCCGGCGAGGCGGGCGACGGCGACGCCGTAGGAGCGATCCGCCGGGCCGTCGGCGACCTCGTGGAGAAAGACGATCTCGCCCTTCCATTCGCGCACCCGCATGGAGACGTTGTCGAGGCGGGCGAGGCGTTCCGAGAGCTGCGTCAGCTCGTGATAGTGCGTCGCGAAGAGCCCCCGGCATTTGTTCGCATCATGAAGATGTTCGAGCGCCGCCCAGGCGATGGAGAGGCCGTCAAAGGTCGCCGTGCCGCGGCCGATCTCGTCGAGGACGACGAGGGACTTCGGCCCCGCCTGATTGAGGATAGCGGCGGTCTCGATCATCTCCACCATGAAGGTCGAGCGGCCCCGCGCGAGATCGTCCGCCGCGCCGACCCGCGAGAACAGCCGATCGACAACGCCGATGCGCGCGGCCGCCGCGGGCACGAAAGCGCCCGCCTGGGCGAGGACGGCGATCAGCGCGTTCTGGCGGAGATAGGTCGATTTACCCGCCATGTTCGGGCCGGTGACGAGCTTCAGCCGCGCCTCCTCGCCCGAAGAGAGGACGCAGTCGTTCGGCGAGAACCGCGCGCCGCCCGCGAGCGCCTGCTCGACCACCGGATGGCGCCCCTCGCGGATCTTGAAGGCGAGCCCCTCCTCCACCGCCGGCCGGACGCAGGAGCGCTCCTCCGCATACTCCGCAAGCCCCCCGACGCAGTCGATTTCGGCGAGGGCTTCGGCGAGAGCGGAGATATCGGCCCGCACGTCCAGCACACGCTCGCGCAGCGCCCCGAAAATCGTCAGCTCCAGCGCCAGCGCCTCGTCCCGGGCGCGGACGATGCGTCCGGCGAGCTCGGAGAGCTCCGGCGTCGTGAACCGCATGGCGTTCGCCATGGTCTGGCGGTGGATGAACCGCTCCGAATGCGGCGGTTCGGCGAGCGCCTTGCCCGCCGCAGCCGGGACCTCGATGAAATAGCCGAGCATGTTGTTGTGCTTGATCTTCAGGGTCCGCACGTTCGTTTCTTCGGAGAGCGCAGCCTGCATCTCGGCGATCACCCGACGGGCGTCTTCGGAGAGGGCCCGGGCGGCGTCGAGGCGCTCGTCATAGCCGCCCGCAACGAAGCCGCCGTCGCGGGCGAGGAGCGGCGGCGCGTCCGTCAGCGCCCGGTCGATCTCGCAGCGGAGATCAGCGACGCCGTCGCCCGGCGCGAGACGGGCGAGCGCCAGGTCGAGAGCGTCGCCGAGCGGCGCGCTTTGCGCCGCGTCCGTCAACCGCCCGGCGATATCCGCGGCGGCGGCGACGGCCGCAGCGATCGCGAGAAGATCGCGCGGCCCGGCGCGGCCGAGGGCGAGACGCGAGAGGGCGCGGGCAGCGTCGGGCGTCGCCTTAAGGCCGGCGCGGACGCCCTCGCGCAGATCGCGATCGGCGACGAACCGTTCGACGGCGTCGAGCCGGCAGCGGATTGCGGAAACATCCGTCAGCGGCGCGGCGATGCGCGCGGCGAGCTCCCGGGCGCCCGGCCCGGTCACCGTGCGGTCGACGGCGGCGAGGAGCGAACCGGCGCGCCCGCCTTCGCGGGCGGCGACAAGCTCGAGGGAGGCGCGGGTCGCCGCGTCGATGGCCATCGCCGCGCCGGTCGCGACGCGCTTCGGCGCCTTGAAGGCCGGCCGCGCCTCGACCTGGGTCAGGACCGCGTAGTCGACGAGAGCGCCGAGGGCGGCGATTTCCGCCTTCGAGAACGATCCGTATCCGTCCAGGGTCGAGACGTCGAACGTTTCTTTCAGGACGCGCTCCGCCCCCGCCGCCTCGAAGCGCTGGGCGGGGAGCGGCGTCGTCGCGGCGTTCGCGCCGTCGATCGCGGTCCCCCAGAGCGGGTCTTCAAGCAGGGCGTCCGGCAGCACGATTTCGCGCGGGGCGATCTCGGCGAGATCGCCCGGGAGCCGGTCAGCGCCTGTCTCGCGCACGGCGAGGTCGCCAGTGGAGAGGTCCGCCCAGGCGAGGGCTGCAGTTTTTCCGGTGACGGAGAGAACGGCGAGATGGTTGAAGGCCCGCGCTTCGAGAAGCGCCTCCTCCGTCAGCGTGCCGGGCGTCACCCGCCGCACGACGCCGCGCGCGACGACGGACTTCGCCCCGCGTTTCTTGGCCTCAGCCGGGTCCTCGATCTGTTCGCAGATCGCAACTTTGAACCCCTTGCGGATCAATGTCGCGAGATAGCGCTCATAGGCGTGGACGGGCACGCCGCACATGGCGACGTCTTCGCCCCGGTGCTTGCCGCGTTTCGTCAGCGCGATGTCGAGGGCGGCGGCGGCTTTCACCGCATCCTCGAAGAAAAGCTCGTAGAAATCCCCCATACGGAAGAAGAGAAGGGCGTCGCCGGCGTCGGCTTTCACCTCCCAGAACTGACGCATCATCGGCGTCTCCGCCGCGCGCGCTTCGGCGCGGGCGCGGGCGGCCTCGGGCGAGGGGTCCTCATCGATGCGGGGCGATCCGTCCATCGGTCGTCTTCCTTGCGAAGCCCGGCTTATAGCGGGCGTCGGGCGGGCGAGTCGAAGCGTCGAAATCGGGCGGCGTCATGGGGAGAATTCGGCGTTGACCCGGCGGGCCGGCCGGGCTCAGGTCGCGGCGACTTCCGACGGCGGCTTCCATGACAAACACCGTTCAACCCCTTGCGACATCCTTCATGATCGACGGTCGCCCGGTCCCCCTGCGGCTGGTGGCGAACGCCCGCGCGAAGCGCCTCATCGTGCGCATCGACCGGTCCGGCGCCGTCGTCGTCACCGCGCCCTCGAAGCGGCTGCTCCCGAAGGCCCTCGCTTTTGCGGAGAGCCGCAAGGACTGGATCCGCGAACAGCTGAAAACCGCGCCCTGTCCCGCGCCCTTCGCGCCGGGCTTCGAGATCCCCGTGCGGGGCGTGAAGCACCTCATCCGGCGGGCCGACAACCCGGTCCTGCGGAGCGCGCAGATCGTCGCCGCCCCGCGCCCGACGATCCATGTCGGCGGCGACGCCGGTCAGATCGCGCGGCGGGTGCGCGAACGCTTGGTGCGTGAGGCCCGGGTGGATTTCACCTACTGGACGTCGGAGTTTTCCGAAATTCTCAATCAACGACGTGGACGGATCAGCCTGCGCGATCCGCGCTCGCGCTGGGGCTCGTGCAACGCCAAGGGGGATCTTTCGTTCTCCTGGCGCCTCGTCATGGCGCCGCCCCACGTCCTTGAATATGTCGCCGCCCACGAGTGCGCGCACCTCGTCCACATGGATCATTCTCCCGCCTTCTGGCGGACGGTCGGCCGGCTGGTCGAGGATATGGAGCCGGCGAAGGCCTGGCTGCGGGAGAACGGCGCGCGGCTTCACGCCTACGGATCATAAGGCGCGAGCGCCGGGTCCTCCGTCTCAAGAGAGATCAGGAGCGCGTCGAGATCGCCGGGCGCCGCTGCGGCCTCGACGAGGACCGCAGGCGCCCCCGCCGGCGTCCGCGGCCGGTCGCTCAGCATGCGAGCGAAAGCGCCCCAGATCGCCGCCGGCTCCCGGCTGCCGGAAAGATCGGCGACCGGGCCGCCGCTGTCGCGGCCCACCCAGACGACGCCCGTGTAATCGTCCGCAAACCCTGCGAACCAGCCGTCCCGGCCGCTCTGGGTCGTTCCGGTCTTGCCGCCGACATCGACGGCGGCGGCGCGGGCCCGGAAGCCGGAGCCGTAGTCGACCGTCGCGCGCATCATCTCCTTCATCTCGAAGGCGACGCGCGGGTCGAGGACGCGGTCGGACGCAGCCGCGCGCTCATAGATCGGCCGGCCCTCCGGCGTCCGGATGGCGGCGACGAGATGCGGCTCGACGCTGAAACCGCCGTTCGCGACGGCGGCGTAAGCGCCCGCGAGTTCGATCGGCGTCGTCTCTGAAACGCCGAGTGCGAGGGCGGCTGATTTGTCGAGGGGCGAGACGACCCCGAGGCGTTCGGCGACCTGCTGAACATGACGCACGCCGACGGCCTGCTGGACGCGGACAGCGGCGGAGTTGAGGGAGCGGGCGTAGGCCTCTTCAAGGCTCACCTCGCCGTAATAGCGGTCTTTATAGTTGCCAGGCGCCCAATCTGCGATGCGGATCGGCGCGTCGAGAACCGTCGTATAGGGATCGTACCCCGCCTCAAGCCCGGCGAGGTAGACGAAGGTCTTGAAGGCCGACCCCGGCTGGCGGCGCGCCGCGACCGCCCGGTTGAACTGGCTGCGCCTGTAATCCCGCCCGCCGACGAGGGCGCGGACGGCGCCGCGCTCATCAAGGACGAGGGCCGCCGCCTCAAGATCGGCGGGCTCGCCCTCGCCGCCGTCGAAGCCGCCCGCGACGGCCGCGGCGAGCGCGCCCTGCAGGCGCGGCTCGAGGGTCGTTTCGACGACAACATTGATTTCGAGCCCGCCGAGGAGGCGTTCGGCCTCAGCGAGGGCGGCGTCGGCGAAATAAGGCGCAGTCGGATTATCAGGCGGCGCGAGATAGAGGGGTTCGCGGGCGGCGGCTTCGGCTTCAGCGCGGGTGAGGAAGCCGGCGCGCACCATGTTGCGCAGCACTTCTGCGCCGCGGGCGCCGGCGTTCCCCGGCCGCGCGCTCGGCGAATACCGCGCCGGCGCTTTCAACAGCCCCGCGAGGGTGGCGGCCTCGGCGACGGAAAGATCCCGTGCGGACTTATCGAAATAGCGGATGGCGGCGGCGTCGATGCCGTAGGCGCCGCCGCCGAAATAGACGCGGTTGAGGTAGAGGGTGAGGATCTCGTCCTTGGAGAAGCGCGTCTCAAGCCAGATGGCGTAGATCAGCTCCCGGAGCTTTCGCTCGAAGGTCCGCTCCGGCGACAGGAAGAGGTTCTTTGCGAGCTGCTGGGTGATCGTCGAGCCGCCCTGGCGGACAGATCCGGAACGGATGTTCACGATCGCCGCCCGCGCCCAGGCGACCGGGTTGAAGCCCCAGTGGTGGTGAAAATTGCGGTCCTCCGCCGCGAGCACCGCGTCCGGAACATGGCGCGGCAGATCGCCTAGGCTCACCGCGCGGCCCGCGGTGCGGCCGAAGGCGGCGATCTCCGATCCGTCCGCGGCCTGCACGACGACCACCGGCGGCCGGTTTGCGGTCCAGATCCGCCCCTCCGGCGCCGGCGAGGACGCGACGAGATAAGCCGCTCCCGCGACCGCCGCGGCGAGCAGCGCGAAGGTCGCGCCGCCGAGCATCGCCAGCAATCGGCCCCAGCGCCGCGCCTGCGTGCGAAAGCGCGCGTGCGCTCCTTTACGCCCCTTTTTGCGCGCGAAAGGCGCGTTTTGCGCGGTCGATCGATGTTTGCGGGCGCTCGCCATGGGACGGTCGTCGCGCCCCTATGGTTAACGGGGGGTGAACGCGTGACGGCGCGACTTAGCGAGTGCTAAGCCGACGGTTCCGTTCATCAAAAAACGACGACAGAATAAGATGATGGAAGCCGCAGACCTGACGCGCGACGACGCGCCCGACGAAAAACACGCCGCCATCGTGGAAGCCGCCCGCCGGGTCTTCCTCGCGAAAGGCTTCGCCGGCGCGAGCATGGACGAGATCGCGTCCGAGGCGGCGGTCTCCAAGCGCACGGTCTACAACCGCTTCCAGTCCAAAGACGCCCTGTTCGAGGCGGTGATCATCACGTTCTGCGGGCGGTTCCTCGCCATCCTCGACGTCGGGTTCACCGGCGAACGGTCGATCCGCGAAGAGCTGACGGCGACGGCCTGCGACTTCCTGCGGGAGGCGACAAAGCCCGAAAGCATCGCGCTCCGGCGCATCACAGCGTTTGAATCCGTGCGGTTTCCGGAACTCGGCCGGGCTTATCTCGACAATGGGATGTTCCGCCTCATCGGCGCGCTGGAGCCGCACATGCGTGCGCTCGCCGACGCCGGAGTGCTGGTGATCGACGACGTGCCGCGCGCCATCATGCATCTTGGCGCGCTCATCACCGAACCGCTTGAAACGAAACTCTCAATGGGGGCGGAGCCCGACGATCTGGAGGAAGCGATCGACATCCAGGTCCGCACCGGTGTCGACGTCTTTCTGAAGGCGTATGGCGGCCCGAATCTCGTCGACTGACGACGGCTCATCACCCCCTTGAACAGAAAAACGGCGCGCCCGAAGGCGCGCCGTTCGTCGTTCTGACGCCTCGGAGACTTACTGGAAGCGGATCGTCACGTCGGCGCGCCGGTTAAGCGGCTCGCGGGCGCCGTCGGGCGTCGGCGTCGCCGGCTGGCCTTCGCCGAAGGCGTTCACCGAGATCAGGGACGCCGGAACGCCCTGGGCGATCAGCGCTTCGCGGACGACGTTGGCGCGACGCTGTGAGAGGACCTGGTTGTAGGCGGACGAACCGGAGGAGTCCGTGTTGCCTTCGATGGTCACCGAGGAGATCTCGCCGTCCTGCGCCTGCGCCGCGGCGTTCGCGATCAGGGTGCGGGCGGCGTTGGTCAGGGCGGAGGAGTTGAGGTCGAAGTAGATCGTTAGTTCGATGTCTTCGAGCGCCTCGTCTTCTTCAAGGAGGACCGGGGCCACCGGGGCTGCGGACGCGACGGGCGCCGGAGCGATTTCTTCGCGGACTTTCGGGCGAACCGGAGCGGCCGCGCCGAAATTCCAGGTGATGCTCGCAAGAATCGTCTGGACGTCGTAGTCGCCGTTCACCGTGACGGCCGGCGGTGCGCCGATGACGCCGGAATTGTCGTAATCGAAACCGTCCATCGCGGAGAAATAGCGGTACTGGGCCGCAATCGAGAGATTGTCGGCGAGGGGGATCGCGAGGCCGGCGAAGGCCTGCCAGGCGCCGGAGCCGTCGCTTTCGGAAACGCCGAGAGCGGTGAGCGTGTCGCCCGCGCCGGCGGAGATTTCGGTTTTAGCGCGGGCGTAACCGACGCCGGCGCCGATGAAGGGAACGATCGCGCCGCCGGCGATGTCGAGGTCGTAGACCGCGTTCACCATCAGCGATGTGACGTCCGTCTCGCCGTCGACGGCGCCAAGGCCGAGAACGCTGTCGACGTCGTTAGAACGGTTCATCAGCTCGAGCTCGCCGCGCAGGCCCCCGCCATAGGCGTAGCCGATCGCCGCGCCGACAGCCGACCCGCCTTCATAATCGAACTCGCCGTTCGACAGGTAATCGGCGTCCTGTTCGTCGGCCATGTTGAGGCCGGCGAGCACGGAGCCATAGAAGCCTTTGTAGTTCTGGGCGGCGGCCGGGGCCGCGATCAGCATGGCGATGACGCCGGTAAGAGCCGTGGTGCGAAGCATGGTTCCCCTCCTCTAGGATATCGCGCGGAATGATAGCGGCTGGCCGCGATTCATCTAGTGTTTACGACTTCTCTATGTCGAAATTATAGCGGTCGTCCCCGGGATGCGCCGTTCGGCGGAGAGCGGCGGCGGGAGTGTTGCCGCAACGCCGCAATCCACCCGTTGCTTCCCATCGTCACTTCGCAGGCGTCAGACGCAGCACTTTGCCCCGCTCGCCGCCTTTGCGTTCTTCGGAGCTGACGACGTAGATCGCGCCGTCCTCGCCGACGCGCACATCGCGGACCCGCTCCTTGCGATCTTTCAGCAGCGAGTACTGGGCGACCGGCTCATCACCCTCCATCTCGACCCGGCGGAGCTCGCGATAGGAAAGCGCGCCGACAAGAAGGTCGCCCTCCCACTCGGCGAACAGGTCGCCGGAATAAACCGCGAGCCCTGAGGGCGCGATGGACGGCGTCCACTGGAGGACGGGCTGGGTCGTGCCGCGATACTCCTGATACGGCGAGATCTGGGCGCCGGAGTAATCGACGCCGTAAGTCGCGAGCGGCCAGCCGTAATTCCGACCCGCCTTTATGACGTTGATCTCGTCGCCGCCTTTCGGCCCGTGCTCGTGCTCGAAGATGACGCCGCGCACTGCGTCATAGGCGAGGCCCTGAGGGTTGCGGTGGCCGTAACTGTAGATCGCGTCCAGACCGTCCTCGCCGACGAAGGGGTTGTCGGCAGGGATGGAGCCGTCCGCGTTGAGACGGATCGTCTTGCCGAAGTGATTGTCCGTCTTCTGGGCTTTTTCCCGATAGCCGTAACCCTCGCCGGTCGTCGCCATGAACGTACCGTCGGGGAGGAAGGCGATCTTCGCGCCGTAGTGGGCGCCGCCTTTCTTCAGAGGATCGACTTCGAACAACACCTCGAAATTCTGAAGGGCGGCGCCGTCGAAGCCGGCGCGGGCGATCCGCAGGGCGTTCGCATCCTTGTCGCCGTGGGCGTATGAAATATAGAGGAGACTGTTGTCTGCGAAGTCCGGGTGCGGAACGACGTCGAAGAGCCCCGCTTGATTGTCGACATAGATCGGAGGAAGGCCCGTCACCGGGGTCGGCGCGAGTGCGCCGTCGGCGTCGACAAGGCGCAATCGGCCGGGGCGCTCGGTCACCAGCATGCGGCCGTCCGGCAGCAGAGCGAGGCCCCAGGGCTGGGTGAGACCGTCGACCAGCACTTCGACGGAAACGTCCTCCCGCGGAGCGGGCTCCTCGATCGTAAACGGGTCGGCGGCGAGCACGGGGCTCGCGGCGACGGCGGCGAATGCAGCTGCAAAACAGGTGCGCATGGGCGATCTCCTTGGCGGGCGACGGCTCTTTAACGCGAAACCGGCGCGGACCCAATTTTACCGCGCCGGGCCGCTGCGTTAGATAGCTGTCAAACCGCCTCTTGAAAGGTCTCGTCCATGGGCGCCGCGGCCCGTCTTATCGTCGCCTATCTTCTCGCCGCCGCGACGGCGCTCGTCGCCGCCTCGGCCGCTTCAACCCATTTCGTGCTCGCGGGACTGCAGGACCTCGGCGCAGACGTAACGCTCTCCGAACGGCTTTCGCAGACCTGGAAGGACCTTGTCGGCGTCGCGCCGGCCTACGGCGCGGTGATCGCGGCGGGTTTCGGGGTCGCCCTACCCGTCGGATGGCTCGTCGGACAGGTTCTGGCGCCGATCCGCTTCCTGCGGTTTCCGGCCGCGGGCGCGGCGGCGATCGGGCTCGCCCTCTTTCTCATGTACCGCCAGTTCGACGTCGTCCCGATCATCGGCGCCCAGTCGACGCCCGGACTTGTCGCGCAGCTCGCCGCCGGCGCCCTTGGCGGGCTCGTTTTCGCCGTCTTGAGAAAATCATGATGCTGCAGACTTTGCTTCGCGTTTTCGCCGTCGCGGCGACGCTCCTCCTCGTTTCGCTCGCCGGCGCTGAGGATGGGCCGCAGGAGATCAAGTGGACCGATCTTCTGCCGGAGGGCGAAGAGGAGGTGCTGGCGCAGCTTTACATGGAACAGCAGAAGAACCTCCTGGGCCAGAGCGGTTTCCCAGGCGACGATCCGCCCGTGCCGCAGATCGGCACCTTCAATGTGGTGGAGGAGCTCGACGGCGCGTTTATCCGCATGCCCGGATACGTTCTCCCGTTCGACTACAACCCAAAGGGATCGATCTCGGAGTTCCTGCTGGTTCCCTATTTCGGCGCCTGCATCCACACGCCGCCCCCGCCGCCCAACCAGGTCGTCTATGTACGGACGGAGCAACCGGTTCAGATCAAAGAGCTCTGGGCGCCGGTCTGGATCGAAGGCGTTCTTTCGACGGAGAAGAACCTGAACGGCCTCGGCGACGCCGCCTACACCCTCGATCTGACCAAGGTCGAACCCTACGACTGATCTTCGACAAAGCCTGCACAGGCCGCTTCGGAGCCAGGCATGACGTATGGCGCGCGCTCGTCCGCCGTCGCTGCTCCAAGGACCTCGGTCATCAGCATCTTGCGGTAGTAAAGCTCCCACGGACGGATGAGGTGCAGATCATCGCGGAAAGCGCCGCTCGGCCACGCGCGCGGACCGTTCATGTCGAGCCAGCAGAAACCGGGCTGTTCGGCGCGAAACGCCGCCCATGCAGGATCGGCAGCCAGCGCCTCGGCGGCGATCTCATGGGTCGGCGCGAGCACTATGTGACAAGCGATCCCGCGTGCGGCGCACACGTCCGAAATGCGCCGAAGGGCGTTTCCTGCCTGTACGGAGGGCCTGAAAGGCGAAATCAATCGCGCCCGCTGACGCCCCACGGACGACCGCCAGGCTTCGCCGGCGACTGGCGGCTGCTCCAGACCTGCATTGCGTTCGATCCACCATCGAAGCGAGGCGCCGTCGATCGAGCGAGCGCGCGCCGCCGCCTCGCGGAGCCGAGCGCGCGGTTCGATGAGGGCGGCGGAGCGCTTCTCCAGAAAACGCCGCGGCGCCGGGAGGTAAATGTCGCGCTCGCGCGCCTCGTACATGGCGGTCGCGCGAACGACGTCATGAGGCGCGTCGAACACGTTCGAAAAGTAATTGCGTTGCCGCGCGTCGTCCTTCAGCGGTTGCTTCGTAAAAAGCTCCGCAGGCGTGAAATAAAACATCCGCTGAAGATCGTCTGTGCGCGTGAGCATGTCTTCAAACAGGATCGCGTTGCCGGTGAAGGTGGTCGCGCCGTTCGACGTCAGATTAAGCGTCTGCGGATCGATCGCCGGCATATAGTAAAAAGCGCCGTAAGTGACGCTTGCGCCGAAAACCGCCGTCGTCTTCTCTTTAACGACGCTGGAGACGACGTCGACGCGCCGGCAGGCGGTGATCGAATGGCAGCCGACATGGCGGTAGAAGGCTTCGACGCTCGAAAGCGCGGCGACCAGCACGCCGATGAAAACGCTGATCCAGATCCCGTGCCCGCCCGTCCGCATGCGCCTCTCCTTCAGAAGTTAAAGTAGAGAAATTCGCCGGCGCCGGCGAGCAGCACCTGGTAGAGCGAGAGAATGAAAAGGGCCGCAATCACGACGGGGTTCGCCAAAACCGCGCGAGCGAGAGCGAAGCGCGGGCCAGCCGGCGGCTGATAGACGGCGCCGCGCTTCAGCGCCGTGTCGTTGTCGGCCGCGATCTCGAGCGTCGAGGGCGCGAAGAAGACGATCGCAAGGCCGATCGCGAGATGAAGGACAGCCCCGCCCGGAAGATCGGCGGCGAGGCCCGAACGTATCGCTGGCGCGATGGCGGCGGGCTCGGCGTAAGACGGAACGTCGCTCATCGCCGCGACGATGGCGAGGGCGCCTCCGAACGTTTCCGCCCGGAAGAACACCCATGCATAGACCACTGCGCCGAAAGTGAGGACGTATGGCAGGAGCGGCGCCCTCCTCACCGCCTCGGCGAGGCGCGGCGCGAAATCGTTCGTCGCCTGATTGAGCGCGAGGTAAGCGCCGTGAAGCCCGCCCCAGAAGACGAAGGTCCACCCCGCCCCGTGCCAGAGCCCTCCGAGGAGCATGGTGATGAAGAGATTGAGATAACGCCGGGCGCGTCCCTTCCGGTTCCCGCCGAGGGGAATATAGAGATAGTCGCGCAGGAACTCCGACAGGGTGATGTGCCAGCGCCGCCAGAAATCGGAAATGTTCCGCGCTTTATAGGGCATGGAGAAATTGACCGGCAGCTTCAGCCCGAACATGGCCGCAAGGCCGATCGCCATTTCGCTGTAGCCGGAGAAATCGAAATAAAGCTGCAGGGTGTAGGCGAGCGCGCCGGTCCAGGCGTCCTGAAACCCGATCGACGCGCCGCCGTCGGCAGCGGCGAACACCGGCGTTGCGTACTGGGCGAAGCTGTCCGCGAGCAGCACTTTCTTTGCAAGGCCGAGCGTGAAAACGGCGAGCCCGATATGCAGATTGCGGAGGATGTTGGAGCGCTCCGCAAGGCTCGCATATTGCGGGATGATCTCCTTGTGATGGACGATCGGCCCGGCGATAAGCTGCGGGAAGAACGTAACGAAAAACGAGTAGTCGATAATTGAATAGTCGAACGTCTGATCTTTGCGCGCGTCGACCAGAAAAGCGATCTGCTGGAATGTGAAGAAAGAAATCGCGAGCGGCAGGGCGATGTTGAGAGCGGGAAACTCAAGACCTGGCAGAAGCGAAAGGCTCTCGGCGAAGAAGCCGGCGTATTTGAAGTATCCGAGTAGGCAGAGATTGAAGGCGATCCCGAGGACCATGATCGTCCGCCCCCGGTCGGGCGCGGCGCGCATCCATTTGAACGCCCCGTAATTGACGACCAGCGAGGCGAAGAGGAGCCCCAGATAAATCGGCTTCCAGAAGCCGTAGAAGAAGAGGGAGAAGAGAACGAGGATCGCCTTCTGGACGGGTCCGAAGCCCGCCGCCTTCCCCGTCGCGTAATAAACGAGAAGGCAGAGCGGCAGGAACGCGCCGATGAAGACGAATGAGTTGAAGAGCATGGAGGGACCCGCTTTCCCTCCTGTTGCGTGCGCCGGACGCGGACGTCAATCGGCGCGCTACGCCGGTCAGTGCGTCGACGGCTCGCGCGGGCCCGCGGGAACGCCTTGAGGTTTTGCGCCGACCGGCGGCGGGGCGTCGAACCGGCTGATGAAAACGCGGCGTTCGGGACCTTCGGCGTCGCGCCGGCGGCGGCCGACAGTGCGCGTCATCCAGCGCGGCATAAATACCGTTTCGCCGTCGATCTCGACGGCGACGGGGTCGTATATGGATCGATCGCGCGTCACGTCCGGCTCCCCGGTTCGCGCGTCGCCCGATCGCGCAAGCCGTTAAAGTTTAGAGGCAAGGATGATGACGGCCAAGGGTAAACGCCCCCTTTGCGACGAGCCGTCGGCCCCATGCGGCGGGCGCCGATGACAGGCGGGCGGAAAAGCCCGATACTTCAAGCGAATAACAATGACAGGGGGTTCGCCATGGACTTTTTCAACTTTGACGGAGACCTTTTGCTCGTCTTCGCCTTCGTTATCGCCATCATCCTGATCGGGAACATCTTTTCCGTTCAGCGCAACCGGGACCGCCAGAAAACCATCCGCGAGCTCGCCGCATCGGGCAAGGGACTCTCGCCGGAGACGATCCGGGCGCTCGGCCTCGCCGACACCGAATCCGGATCAGGCATCGGCGTCGGCGGCGCCGTGCTTCTCGGCGTTGCGTTCGGGCTTGTCGTTCTCGGCCAGGCGATCGGCTACGCGTCCGGGGACGATGAAGTTCCGGTCATCCTTGCGGGTGTCGCCGCGATCCCCGGCGCGATCGGCCTTGTTCTGATTATCTCGCGGATCTTCATTCGCCGAGACCGGAACGGGGACTGATCGCCGGAAACAGAATGCACGACGCTGGAGGCTACTCCGCCTCCAGCTTCGCGAGCTTCTTGCGCTCGTGCGGGATGAGCGCTTTCTTCCTTAGACGGACAGATTTCGGCGTCACCTCCACCAGCTCGTCGTTCTGAATATAGGCGATCGCCTGCTCCAACGTCATCGGCGTGATCGGCGAGAGCTTGATCGCATCGTCCTTGCCGGCGGCGCGAATGTTGGTCAGCTTCTTCGTCTTGATCGGGTTCACGTCGAGATCATTGTCGCGCGAATGCTCGCCGATGATCATGCCCTGATAGACCTTCGTCTGCGGCTCGACAAAAAGCTTGCCGCGATCTTCAAGCCCGAAGAGCGCGAAAGCGACCGCCTCTCCGTCTTCTGAGGAGATAAGAGCGCCTTTGCCGCGTCCCTCGATCGGGCCGGCGTAAGGGCCATAGGTCTCGAACACGCGGTTCATCACGCCGGTGCCGCGGGTGTCCGTCAGGAACTCGCCGTGATAGCCGATGAGGCCGCGGGACGGGGCGCGGAAGACGAGGCGCTGCTTGCCGGCGCCCGTATTGCGCATGTCCTGCATTTCGCCCTTGCGCAGCGAAATCTTCTCGATGACGACGCCGGAATACTCCTCGTCCACGTCCACCGTGACGCTTTCATAGGGCTCGAGGCGCTGGCCGGTCTCCGGGTTCTCTTTATAGAGAACGCGGGGCCGCGAAATGGCGAGTTCGAAGCCTTCGCGGCGCATGGTCTCGATGAGGACGCCGAGCTGCAGCTCGCCGCGCCCGGCGACCTCGAAGGCTTCCCCGCTCGGCGTTTCGGAGATGCGGATCGCGACATTGCCTTCCGCCTCGCGCAGGAGGCGGGTGCGGATCACCCGGCTCTGCACCTTGTCGCCTTCGCGGCCCGCGAGCGGGGAATCATTGATGCCGACCGTCATGGAGAGCGTCGGAGGATCGATGGGGGTCGCCGCGATCGGTTCGGAGACGGAAAGATCGCATAAGGTGTCGGCGACCGTCGCGGTCTGCAGCCCGGCGATGGCGATGATGTCGCCCGCTTCGGCCCGCTCGATCGGCTGGCGCTCCAGGCCGCGGAAGGCGAGGATCTTCGAGACTCGCGCCTGCTCGACCGACTTCCCCTCGCGGGAGATGGCTTTGATCGCTTTGTTGGTCGCGATCTCGCCGGATTCGACAAGGCCCGTAAGAATGCGGCCGAGAAAGGGGTCGGCCTCAAGCGTCGTCGCCAGCATCTTGAAGGGCTTCTCGGCGCCCCGGTTCGCGGTCGCCTTCGGCTCTGGCACGGTCTCGACGATGGCTCGGAAAAGCGGCTCCAGCGAGATCCGCTCCTCTTTATCCAGATCTTCGACGGCCCAGCCCTGTCGCCCCGATGCGTAGAGCACCCGGAAGTCGAGTTGATCGTCGCTTGCCTCTAGAGAAAGGAACAGATCGTAGATCTCCTCGATCGTCACGTCCGGCTGGGCGTCGGAGCGGTCGATCTTGTTGATGACGACGATGGGTTTGAGGCCGAGGCCGATCGCCTTGGAGAGGACGAACTTCGTCTGCGGCATGACGCTTTCAGCAGCGTCGACCAGCAGCACGACCCCGTCGACCATGGAGAGGATGCGCTCCACCTCGCCGCCGAAATCCGCGTGGCCCGGCGTATCGACGATGTTGATCCGCGTTCCCTCCCAGACGACGGAGGTCGCCTTGGCGAGGATCGTGATGCCCCGCTCTTTCTCCAGCGCATTGGAGTCCATCGCCCGCTCGGCGAGGGCGGCCGCCTCGCGCTCGGAGAGCGACGCCTTCAGAAGCTGATCGACCAGCGTCGTCTTGCCATGATCGACGTGCGCGATGATCGCGATGTTGCGGATGTCCATTGGATGTCTCGGGGAAAACGGAGCCCGCCTTAAAGCCGATAACGACGTGGAAAGCGAGCCCGTTTCTGCGGCGCAGCGAAAGGAGTGCGTCGCGCCGCCCCGAATTACTTTTCAGGAAGTGCTTTTCAGGGGCGACTTGTCGAATGCGGGTTCAGGCGCGGCTGGACGCCGCGCCTGACGCTCCGAAATCAGCTGCGGCGACGGGCCGCCGCTCCGATGCCGAGAAGGCCGAGGACTAGCAAACCGAGCGGCGCGGGCGCCGACACCGGCTGGATCGGTCCGCCCCCGGTGACGAACAGGTTTTGCGCAAGCCAGTCGCCGTGGGCGGCGGTGCTGGTGTCGCCGCCGAACCCGCCGAACTGCTGCGGGCTGGAGCCGAAAGACGTCACGCCGACGAGAATGAGTTCGCCCGTGAACGGATCGATTATGAAGTTGCCGCCGCCGGAATCGCCAGGCGTCGCGCAGGCTTCGATGTCGCCGAGGCCGAGGGAACCAGGCCCGAAAACCTCACCCGGTCCGGCGGTCGAAAAGCTCGGGAGGAAATTGTCGGCGACGGCGCCGCTGTCGCAATCGTAAAGAAGCTTCGAGCCGGGCAGAACCGTGTCCGTGGCGAGAACGTTGCTCAGGAACAGATCGTATTCGTTGGCTCCGACGCGGATTTCAAGATCGCTCCCGACATCGCTCGGATCGCCGAGCGGGCTGTTGGAACCGCGACCGACGCGAATGTGCGGCTGGAACAGTTCGTCGAAGGTCTGCTCGAGCAGCACGTCGTATGTGTTGAAGCCGACCGCCTCCGTTGCGAGGTTGATGATGGCGATGTCGCCGTCGCCCAAGACGTCCTGGACGAGCGATCCGTCCGGCAGCACGTCCACCCCGCCCGTCGGCCCGAGCCACAGCGGATTAATGATCACCTCCGCGATATTGATGACGTCTTCGAAAAACGCAGTCGCGCCGTCGATGAAGACGTCTCCGAGTCCGAGGACGACGTTGTCTGTGGTGATGTTGGTGAGGCTGCCGTCGCCGGCGCCGTCGCCGAAACAGTGGGCGGCGGTGATCGCCTGAAACGAGTTCACGAGCGTCGCGGTGCAAAGACCGCCGCCGACAAATAGCGAACCGACGCCGTTGAAAATCGGATCGTTGGAGATCGCGCCGTCCGGATCGCCGACCGTGGCGAGGGTGCTCTGCGCGTTCCCCGCTACGTGCTCGCCGACTTCGGCGAATGTCAGATCCGTCGTGATCGGAGCTGCAAAAGCAGCAGCCGGGAAAAGCGCCAGCGACGCGCACGCAAACTTCAGTTTCATGGTTGAACCCCTCGAATTCCGACCAAACGTTAACAGCTCTGTCGCAAAAATGAAGCGCTTGTAACAATCGTTTTTCGGAAGCGGGCCGCCGACCCTGCGGATGGTGGATTCGGCCCTCCCAGGCGGCGACGCCGGCGATCATGGCGGGCGATTGCGCCGACGCCTGCCCGCCCGCCTTTTCAGCCGGCGATGAGGTGTTATCGATCCGAACGGCGCAGTGACGGAGCGATAATGACGATCAAGAACGCGGCTTGCATCGCCGGGGCCTTCGAGCATCCGCTGCGTAAAGCGCCGGACCATTCGCTTGCGGAGCTGCACGCCGAATGCGCCGCCGGCGCTCTCGCCGACGCCGGGCTTTCCTTTTCAGACGTGGACGGATATTTCTGCGCCACCGACGCGCCGGGCTTCGGCCCCCTGTCGATGGCCGACTATATGGGGCTGACGCTCCGCCACCTTGATTCGACCGAGCTCGGCGGCTGCTCCTACATCGCCCATGTCGGCCACGCCGCAGCGGCGATCGCGCTGGGCAAGTGCGACGTCGCGCTCATCACCCTGGCCGGCCGTCCGCTGTCGGAGCCCGTGCAGCGGATGCGACCCAGGGCGCCGGAAGAACAGTTCGAGGCGTGGGTCGGGCTCACCAATCATACGAGTTATGGCATGTGCGCGGCGCGACACATGAATGAGTACGGAACGACGTCGGAAGAGCTCGCCTGGATCAAGGTCGCCGCTTCGGAACACGCGCAGCATAATCCGAACGCTCTTTTGCCGAACAAAGTGTCGGTCGAGGACGTGCTCGCCTCTCCGATGATCGCCGATCCGCTGCACAGGCTCGACTGCTGCGTGACGACCGACGGCGGCGGCGCGCTCGTCGTCGTCCGGCCGGAAATCGCGAAATCTCTCGGCCGGCCGATTGTCTCCGTCCTCGGCGCGGGCGAAGCGATGAAAGGGCCGCGGGGCGGTCTCGATCTTGATCTGACGACCACCGCTGCAGCCCAGTCGGGTCCCCGGGCCTTCGAGGAGGCGGGCGTCGAACCCGCCGACATAAAGTACGCCTCGATCTACGACAGCTTTACAATCACCGTCCTCCTGCAGCTCGAAGACCTCGGCTTTTGTGAAAAGGGCGCAGGCGGACGGTTTGTCGTCGACGGCGGCCTTATCTCAGGATCGGGGCGGCTCCCCTTCAATACCGACGGCGGCGGGCTCTGCAACAACCATCCGATGTTCCGCGGTGGCATGACCAAGGTCGTCGAGGCCGTCCGTCAGCTGCGGAGCGAGGCGCACTTCGCTGTTCAGGTTCCGAACTGCGATCTCGCCGTCGCCACGGGCATCGGAGGCTCTCTCGCCGCCCGGCACGCCGCCGCCACGCTTGTTCTGGAGCGCCGCTCATGAGCCGCACGCTTCCCGCGCCGAAGCCCGATCCGGAGACAGAGAAATTTTGGGCGGCGGCGGCCGAGGGCCGCCTCCTTCTTCACCGATGCAAGAAGTGCGGCCGCGTCCATTATTATCCGCGCATCGTCTGCCCCGCCTGCGGCGCGATGGAGCCGGAAGCGCTCCAGAGCAGTGGCGAAGGCGAGATCTACTCCGTCTCCGTCATGCGCCGCGGCGAGGACGCCCCGTATGCCGTCGCCTACGTGACCCTCAACGAGGGCCCGTCGATCCTGACGAACATTCTGGCTGACGACCTGGGCGCTCTCAAAGCGGGCGACCGGGTGCGCCTTGCATGGGCTGAGACCGACGGCGGCCCGCCGGTCCCCATGTTCACGCCTGCGGGGTAACCCCGCTTCGCCTGGATCTGCTCTTAAAGGATCGATTGTCCGGTTTCAGCCCAATCGCTCACAAATGCGGCGAGACCTTTGTCCGTGAGCGTATGGCGCGCGAGCTGGTCGAAAATCTTGAGCGGGATCGTCGCAACGTCGGCCCCTGCAATCGCCGCATGCTGAACATGGTTCGGGGTACGGACCGAAGCGGCGAGGATCTGTGTTTCGAAGGCCTGCCGGTCGTAGATCGCTCTGATGTCGTGGATAAGCTCTATGCCGTCCAGGCCGAGATCATCGAGGCGGCCGATGAACGGCGAGACATATGTCGCGCCCGCCTTCGCCGCGAGCATCGCCTGATTGGCGGAGAAACAGAGCGTCACGTTCGTCTGCACGCCTTTGTCGCTCAGGACGCGACACGCCCTGAGGCCGTCCCAGGTCAACGGCAGCTTCACCACGACATTGGGCGCGATCGCGGCGAGCACATCGGACTCTTTCAGCATAGTCTCCGCGTCCGTCGACGCCACCTCCGCGGAGACGGCTCCGTCGGTCATCGCGCAGATTTCCGCAATCACTTCTTTGAAGTCGCGGCCCGATTTGGCGATCAGGCTCGGATTGGTCGTCACCCCGTCGACGAGACCGGTCTTGAAGGCGGTCTTCAGCTCGTCGATGTCAGCGGTGTCGATGAAAATACGCATGCTGCGTTTTCCCCTTCGACGCTTGAGCGAAGCCCGCAGACGTAAGAGACTGAATGAAACTGGCGGAGAGAGAGGGATTCGAACCCTCGGTCCCCTTGCGAGGACAACGGTTTTCGAGACCGCCCCGTTCGACCACTCCGGCACCTCTCCGCAGCCCCGGCGGGCGGGCGGCCGCGCGGGGAGGCGGCGTCATCTCAAAAGCGCTCGCAGCGGTCAAGCGAAGAAGAGGACGGCGGCGGCGCGCGCCCTGGGGTTGAACGGATCTCGCCGCCGCGCCGCAGGACTGCGAGAGTTCGCGGGATCAGCAGCGCTCCGCCGTGACGAAACGGACACAGTCGCCCGGCGACGCCGCGCCGCGCTTGCCCCGCCGCCCTGCTCGGGCCACGGTGCGGAGGCTTAGGGTTTTCTGGGGACGGTGGGATGCAAGGGATTCGGATCGCCGCGATGGCAGTCGCGTGGCTTTCGTTCGGCGCTTTCGCGACGGGCGCTGCGGCTCAGGACAAAGATAAAAAACCGCCGACGATCGAGAAAAAGACCGAGGGCTTCGACGTCCAGGAGGGGCTTTTTCCTGTCTATACGGACCCGAAAACGGGCGCCGTCTTCATCGAGATCGGCGCCGGCCAGATCGGCGAAGAATTCGTCGTCTTCACCTATACGGAGAACGGCGTGCTCGAGGCGGGCCACTTCCGGGGCCAGTACCGCGACGAGCGGGTGATTTCCCTCAACAAGCACTACAACCGGATCGAGTTCGTAGAGGAGAACACATCTTTCTACTTTGATCCGGAGAACGCCCTTTCGCGCGCGGCGAACGCCAACATGTCCCCGGCGATCGTCTCCAGCATCGGCATCGAGGCGGTCAGCGGGGAAGGGGAAGAGGCGCGGTACCTTATCGATGCGCGACCGCTATTCCTCACCGAAGACCTCACCCCGATCAAGCCGGCCGGCGGCCCGGGCAATGGCGGCATTCTCGGCGGGCTGTCGAAATCGAAAACGAAATTCAATCAGATCCGCAATTATCCGAAAAACACGGATGTCCGGGTGGATTATGTCTATGATGGTCGCCCGCGCGGCGCGAGCGCGGCGGTGACGGACGCCCGTGCTGTGACCATCACCGTGCAGCACACCTTCATCGAGACGCCGGACGAGGCGTTCGAACCGCGTTTCGACGATTACCGGGTCGGATATTTCACCAGTCGGATCACCGATCAGACCACGCCGTCCCGCACGCCCTATCGCGACCTCATCACCCGCTGGCGCCTCGTGAAGAAAGACCCGGATGCGGAGCTTTCCGAACCGGTCGAACCGATTGTCTGGTGGATTGAAAACACGACGCCGGAAGCGTACCGGGACATCATCAAGGAAGGCGCGCTCGCCTGGAACCAGAGCTTCGAGGCGGCGGGCTTCAAAGATGCGATCCAGGTGAAAGTGCAGCCTGACGACGCCGACTGGGACGCGGGCGACATTCGCTACAACGTCCTCCGCTGGACGTCGTCGCCCGTTCCGCCCTTCGGCGGCTACGGGCCGAGCCTCGCCCATCCGCGCACAGGCGAAATCCTCGCCGCCGACGTCATGCTTGAATACGTCTACCTCACAAACCGCATCTTCCAGGACGAGATTTACGGCGAAACGAACTCCCCGAAACTCGCCGAAAACATCCTTGCGAGTCTCGATACCGAGAATGCGGCCCACACGAACCATCGCACACACGCCTGCTCCGCCGGCCGCACGATGCACCAGAACATCATGTTCGCCGCCGCGCTCGGACGGGCGCAGGGGATGGGCGACGACGAGATCGCGGACCTAATCGACCAGGAACTCCGCCTCCTGATCCTCCACGAGATCGGCCACACCCTCGGCCTCAACCACAATATGAAAGCGTCAAGCTGGCGCGATCCCTACGACGTGCACGACGCGTCGATCACCGACGGCCAGCTCACCGGCTCGGTCATGGACTACCACGCGATCAACGCCGCGCCCGTCGGTGTCGAACAGGGCGACTGGATCGATTACCGTCCTGGTCCCTATGACGACTGGGCGATCGAGTTCGGCTACCGGCCGGACCTTGATCGCAAGGCGCACCTCTATCGCTCGCTGGAGCCGCAGCTGACTTTCGGCAACGACGCCGACGATATGCGCACCTCGTTCTGGGGCATCGACCCGCGGGTGAATGTCGGCGACATGTCGAGCGATATGGTCGTCTACGCGGAGCAGCGCTTCGATCTCGTCGACTACATCATGGGCGACCTCAAAACGAAGTTTACGGAGGAAGGCGAAAGCTGGCAGATGCTCCGGGATTCTTATTATGCGTTGGTCGGGCAGAAACGCGGCATGGCCCGCGGCGTCTCGCGCTATGTCGGCGGCGTCTATGTCGAGCGTTTCGACGCCGGCCAGCCGGGGTCCGAAGGCAAAAAACCCTATTCTCCGGTTCCAGAAGCGAAGCAGAAAGCGGCGATCAGGCTCCTCGGCGAGCGTATCTACGCTGCGGACGCTTTTGAAACCGCCGACGACATCGCGGCCTTCATCCAGCCCCAGCGCCGCGGCTATGATTTCTTCGGCGTGACCGAGGATCCGAAGTTCCGCGACCTCGTCCTCTTCTCGCAGATCGACAGCCTGCAGCACATTTTGCACCCGAACACCCTTGGGCGGCTGTCGAACTCCGCGGAGTACGGCGGGACCTACACGCCGCTCGAAATGCTCCTCGACCTCAACGACGAGATCATCGGCGGCGATCTGCGCGGGACCCCGAACGTCTACCGGCGCAACCTGCAGATTGTTTATGTCGAGGCCCTGCGTGAACTCCTCCTGTCGGGCGCCTACGAGCCGTCCGCCGAAAGCGCGATGCTCGCCGCCCTGCAGGACGTAAAATCCCGCCTCGGCATGTTCGAGTTCGGCATGTCGAGCGAGCAGAAGGCGCACCGGGCGCACATCCGGGCGCTGGTCGCCGGGATCTGATCGCAGCGGCTCGAACGCCTCGTCGAGCGAGCCGGAAAAACGATTGACTGAAGAGCGCGCGGAGGCTACTCCCCGCGCTCTTTTTGAAACCGACAACCGCGCAAAAGACGCGGATATGAAAAAGGACCCGCCATGTACGCAGTCGTAAAAACGGGCGGCAAGCAATACCGCGTCGCCGCCGACGACGTGATCGATGTCGAGCGCCTCGAAGGCGAAGCCGGCGACACTGTCTCGCTCGAAACCGTCCTGATGGTCGGCGAGGGCGAAACGGTCACGATCGGCGCGCCGACGGTCGAGGGCGCGACCGTCTCCGCGGAGATCGTCGAACAGGGCCGCGGCGAAAAGATCATCGTCTTCAAGAAGCGCCGCCGTCAGAACTATCGCCGCAAGAAGGGCCACCGCCAGCTGCTGACGACCTTGAAAATCAAGGACATCGTCGCCGGCGCGGCGGCCCGGTAACGGATCCGGAGGAGTACGAGATGGCTCATAAAAAAGCAGGCGGCTCATCCCGCAACGGACGCGACAGCGCCGGCCGGCGCCTCGGCGTAAAGAAGTTCGGCGGCGAGCAGGTCGTTCCCGGCAACATCATCGTCCGCCAGCGCGGCACCCAGTTCCACCCGGGCGACAATGTCGGCATGGGCAAGGACCACACCCTGTTTGCGCTCTGTGAAGGCGTCGTCGCCTTCAAAAAGACGTCCGGCGACCGCAATATCGTATCGGTCGACGGTCCCAAAGACGCCTGACGCGGCCCGTTCGCCGCGTTCTGCGGCGAACCTCCGCAAGGCCCCGCGAGGGAAGGAAGGAGGCCGCCGCGCCTCCTTTTTTGTTGCGTCCTCCCGAAGCGGAAGCGGAGCCCAGACATGACGCACACAACTGATCTCGACCCGCTCTTCGTGACGAAGCGCCTCGTCCTGCGCGCGCCGACTTTCAGGGACGCGCCGCGGATCGCCGAACTCCTCGCCGACGGCGCCGTCGCGCGGTCCCTCGCCCGCATTCCGCACCCGTACGGTCTCGCGGACGCGCAGCGCTTCCTCGGAGACCTGCCGGTCAAATGCGCATCTGGCGCATCTTCAGTCTTCGCCATCGACGCACGGGGCGAACGCTCCGGCCTCATCGGGATCATCGGCCTTGAACGAGGCGCGCCGGACACGCCGCCGACGCTGGGATACTGGCTGGGCGAGCCTTACTGGGGGCGGGGTTTCATGAGCGAGGCGGTCGGCGCGGCGATCGCCTTCGCTCGCGACGCCCTGCGCGCGACCCGCATTCTCTCGGGCTATTTCGTCGAAAACGCCGCCTCAGCGCGCATTCAGGAGAAGCACGGCTTCACCGTCTGCGGACAGGGCGTCGCCCACGCCCTCGCGCGCGGCGAGGACCTGCCCCATGTCGAGACCGTCCTCGATTTTGCGAAAGCGCGAGCCGCGTGACGCACGATGCGCTCAGCCTGCGTCCCTTGTCGGCCGGGGACCGCGCACCCCTCGTCGCGATCTTCGACGACTGGGACGTGATCAGGATGACGTCGACGTTCCCGGTACGCTTCGACGCCGCGTTCGCCGATCAGCTGATTGCGCGGTTCGCAGGCTTCGACGGCCTCGCGGACGCAGGGTGGGCCGTCGACTTCGAAGACGCGCTCGCCGGCACGGTCTCTCTTCACCGGCAGGCGCCCGGCGTCTATGAACTCGCCTACGCGCTCGGCCGCGCATACTGGGGCCGGGGCCTTGCGACCCGCATCGCGCGTCTCGCCGTCGATCACGCCGCGGGAACGCTCCGCGCCCGGCGCCTCGTCGCAAGCGTCTATCACGACAACCCGGCCTCCATGCGCGTCCTTGAAAAGCTCGGCTTCCGCGCGACGGGCGAAGCCAACGCGGAGCCGAACCAGGTACGCCCCGAGCCCGAACCCGTTTTGCGCTACGCCCTTGATCTTGACGCGGAGAACCCAGCGTGAAGTTCCTCGACCTCGCCAAGATTTATGTGAAGTCAGGCGCAGGCGGCCCCGGCTGCGTCTCCTTCCGGCGCGAGAAATACGTCGAGTTCGGAGGGCCGGACGGCGGCGACGGCGGGCGCGGAGGCCACGTCTGGGCCGAGGCGACGGACGGCCTCAACACCCTCATCGACTATCGATACCAGCAGCACTTCAAGGCGAAATCCGGCGTGCACGGTATGGGCCGCAACCGCACCGGCTCCGACGGCGCGGACATCACTGTGAAGGTCCCCGTCGGCACCCAGATTTTCGAGGAAGATCAGGAGACGCCGATCGCGGATCTCGATGACGAAGGCGCGCGCGTCCTTCTCGCCAAGGGCGGCAACGGCGGCTTCGGCAACGCCCATTTCAAATCGTCCGTGAACCAGGCCCCGCGCCGGGCCAATCCAGGACAGCCGGGTGAAGAACGGACGATCTGGCTGCGGCTGAAACTGATCGCCGATATCGGTGTCGTCGGCTTGCCGAACGCCGGCAAGTCGACGTTTCTCTCGGCGATCTCCGCCGCCAGGCCGAAGATCGCCGATTATCCGTTTACGACGCTCCACCCCAATCTCGGCGTCGTCCGCCTCGACGATGGCGCGAGCTTCACCGCCGCCGACATTCCCGGGCTCATCGAAGGCGCAAGCGACGGGGCCGGGCTCGGCCACCGTTTCCTCGGCCATGTCGAGCGCTGCGCCGCCCTCGCCCACCTCGTCGACGCGACGCAGGAGGACCCGGTCGCCGCCTGGCGCACCGTTCGCGCCGAGCTCGCCGCGTATGGCGGCGCCCTTGCCGAAAAAGAGGAGCTGATCGCCCTCACCAAAGCCGACGCGCTCGATGCGGAAACCCTCGCCGCGCGGAGGACCGCCCTCGAAGACGCAGCAGGCGTCCCGGCGGCGGTCATCTCTTCGGTCTCAGGCGCAGGCGTCGCGGCCTTTCTGCGCGGCCTCGGCGCCCGCGTCGCCGGCGACCGGGCAGCCGCCCGCGAAGAAACCGCGCCTCAAACGAGCGAGGACGACTGGAGCCCGGTCTGACCGCCGCGCGGGCGCGGTTGAACCCGTCGCGGCCGCTGCCTACGCTCCTCCTTCCATGAACGCGGCGCGCGTTCGCGACGACGGACGCGATTGTGTTTCATCTGACAAGATCGGGCGGCCCTATCGCCGGGGACGGCATGCGCGTCGGCCTCTTCGGCGGCTCGTTCAATCCGCCCCATGAGGGCCACCTCGAAATCGCCCTCGCCGCGCTCCGCCGCCTTGATCTCCACGCCGTCTGGTGGCTGGTGACGCCGGGCAACCCTCTGAAATCCAACGGCGAATATGCGCCGCTCGCCGACCGGCTCGCGGCGACTCGCCGCCTCGCCCGCCACCCGCGCTTCGACGTCACGGACATCGAGGCGCGCCTCGGCTCGCGCTATACGCTCGACACCGTTCGTCGGCTGACGGAACGCTATCACGGCGTCAAATTCATCTGGATCATGGGTGCGGACAATCTTGCGACATTCGACCGCTGGCGCGGCTGGCGGGAAATCGCTGACCGCACGCCGATCGCGGTGTTCTCCCGCCCAGGCTCCGTCCTGAAGGCGCCGCTGTCGCCAGCCGCGCAAGTCCTCCGTAATCGTCGCTTACCGTCCAGCGCCGCGCGCACCCTTGCGGAGACCGACCCGCCATGCTGGGTTTATTTCGCCCGCACCAGAAACCCCGCATCCTCGACAGCACTGCGCGCGAGACGCGCCTGACCGCTCCCCCTCTAAAAAGTTACCGGAGGCCAGAATGGCCAAGCTGACCGCGCCGCACGGGGCGCTTTCCTTCTTTCTCGACCAGGAGCCGAAGGCCGCCGACTTCCGGGCCGACGCCCTCGCCGGCCTCGCGGCGTCGCCGAAAAAACTCGCGCCGAAGTACTTCTATGATGCGCGCGGTTCAGCGCTCTTCGAAGCGATCTGCGAGACGCCGGAATATTATGTCACCCGTACTGAGCTTTCTCTCATGCGCTCGGCGGCCACGGATATGGCGGCGGCGCTGGGACGCGACGCGTCGATCATCGAATACGGCTCCGGCGCGAGCGAGAAGATCGCGCTCCTTCTCGACGCATGCGACGCAGTCGCCGATTACGTTGCAATCGACATCTCCCGGGAAGCCCTCCTCGCCGCGGCGGGCCGGGTCGCCGAGGAGCGCCCAAACCTCGCCGTCGGTGCGATCTGCGCCGACTTTTTCGGCGAAATTGCGCTCCCGGCGGATCACCTCCGCGGATCAAGGAATGCAGGTTACTTTCCGGGATCGACCCTCGGCAATTTCGAGGAGCGCCAGGCGATCGACTTCCTCGCCCGCGCGCGCCGCAACCTCGGTCCCGGTGCGGAGTTTCTCATCGGCGTCGATCTCGTAAAGGACGAAGATATCCTGCTGTCGGCGTACGACGACGCCGCCGGCGTGACGGCGGACTTCAACACGAACGTCCTTCTGCGCATGAAATCGGAGCTCGACGCGAGGATTGAAATCGGCGCTTTCCGCCATCGCGCGATCTGGAACGCCGATCTCGAACGCATCGAGATGCATCTTGAGGCGACGCGGGCGACGGAGATCGTTCTAGACGACCGCTCGTTCGCCTTCGCCGAGGGTGAAACGATCCATACGGAAAGCTCGCACAAGTACACAGAGGCGCGCCTGCGCGAACGCGCCGAGGCGGGCGGCTGGAGCGTCTCGGAAATCTGGAAGGACGCCCGCGGCTGGTTCGCGGTCGCCCTCCTCGTCTGAGCGGCGATTTACTGTCGCGCGGCGACGACTTCGATCTCGACGAGCCAGCCGTTCCGGGCGAGCCCCGCGATCTCAATCGCAGAGCGGGCGGGCAGGTTCGGCTGCGCCTCCGTCCCGAAGTGCTCGACATAGCCGCGCATGAACCCCGGGAAGTCCATCCGGCCCAACTCGGGATCAGCGACCAGATAAGCCCGCATCATCACCACGTCGCCCATGCCGAGGCCGATGCGCTGCAGCCGCGCCTCGATAGCCGCGAGAACAGAACGGGTCTGGGCTTCCGTGTCGCCGTAGGTCGCGATCGCCTCGGGGTCGCCGTCCTCGACAATCGGCGACGGCACGGCGCCGCTGACAAAGACGAGGCCCGTATCGGCGGTAACCTCGACAGATTCCGCAATCGGAAAATTGGACCCCGGGATCTTGTTGCGCTTTACCTGATCATGCGCGGCGGCGTTTGCGAGGGCGAGCAGCGCCGCAAGCGGCGCCGCGGCGAGGAAGCGTTTCATCATCAAGCTCCTGTTGCAGATCAAAGGTCTGATTGAACCAGGCCGGCGAGGGCGTTCATTGCATGGCGGGCGGAAAGCAGAGCCCCCTCCTGCCAGCCCGGCAGATGGGAGAGATAATCGCCCGCGAAGCCGATCCGACCGTCGAATTTCATCAGCGTCTGGTATGGCCCGCCCTCGGAAAGATCATCGGCGAGCCAGGCCCATCCGCCTGCGGAGTAGGTCTGGTCGAGCCAGTCTACTCCCACCGGATCGATCGCCTCATTCGCGAAGGCCGGATGAAGGCGGGTTCCGAACCGGCGCGACATGGCGATCTGCTCGGCCAGCGGCAGCCTCGTCCAGAACTCCGCCGCCTCCACCGCCGTATACGCACCGAGCAGAACCCCGCCGGCGCCGCCGAAGCCCTGGTTCGGATACCAGTACTGCATCATCGGGCCTTCGACGCTGCTCGCCCCGCCATAGACGCCGTCATCCTCCTCCCAGAAACGCCGCTGGGCGCGCCAGGCCATCTTGGACGTCGGCTCCCAGTATTCGGCCGCCGCCGCCACGGCTTTCGCGACCTTCGGAGAGAACGCCGTCTCCATCTTGTCGACGATCGGCAGAGGCAGCGTGCAGATGACGAAATCGCCTTCGAAGGTCCGCGCCTCGCCGCTCGCCCGATCGACGCCGCCGACAACGACTTTATCGTCCGTCTGCGTCATGGAGCGCGCCTCGAAGCCGAACGCGACGGGCGAGGTGATGTTGCGCAGGAACGCTTTCGGGATCTGGTCCATGCCGCCGACGGGCTGCATCAGCGTCGCCTGCCATTCATGGAAATCGTAGGTCGACAGGACGATTGAGAGAACGTCGCTTTGGGCGATTTCCGAAATCGGGATCCGCGTGTCGAGCTCCCCCGCGTCGAGCCCGGCGCCCGGATGGTGCGTGAAGCCGAGGCGCAGCTCCGACGGGAACGGCGCGTCGCCCCGCCCCGTCGTCAGCCGGAAGAATTCTTTCAGCTTTTCAAAGTCCTCGTCCGAGACCGGCGCGTCGAGGGCCCGGCGGTCGAGGGACTTCATCATCAGCTCTTCGATCGCGGACTGTACGGAATATCGCACCCGGCGATGGCGCACCCGTTCGCCGCCGGCGATCTTGTCGCTGAGGAAGAAGGCGTTCTTGTTTTCGTAGAAAAAGGGTTCGAGGGGGACGCCGAGATCCCGGCAATAGCCGAGGACCGTTTCATGGAAACCCGGAATGCGCGCCGGCCCAGCGTTGAAATAGTCGCCTTCATCGAATCGGACCGTCTGCTCGCCGTCCCGGTGCGGAACTTTCGTCCCGTCGCGCCACGTCCAGTTGCGCCCGCCGGCCCGGGTGCGCGCCTCCAGCACCTGGCAGGAGAAGCCGGCCCGCTCCAGCTCATAGGCCGCGGAGAGGCCGCTGACGCCCGCGCCCAGAATAAGGACTTTCCGGCCGCCGCCGATCCGCCCGAGATCGAGCCGCCCGGCGCCGGCGGCCGCGACCGCCTTCATATCGAGCGCGCCCATGGCGGCCGTCGCCGCCCCGAACCCGCCGGCGGCTCCAAAGAGCCGCACGATCCCCCGTCGCGTCCACGCCATTACGCCGTCCCCCGTTTTGCAATTGCGAACCTGACACCAGCCCATTGCGACTGACAAGAATGCGGCCGTTGGCGGCGGCGGCGGATCGGTGTTAGATCGAAATCGCGGACGTCGTGTCCGCGCCGCGATTGGAGGCTCGATCTGAGTTCCGAAACAATTGCGAGGGAGAGCGGCCCGGTGGTCGCGCCCTTGTTCCCCGGCGATCCGGCCGACGAGGCTGCACAATCCCCGGAAGCGCTGCTGAAGAGAGTTCTGACGCAGCTGGAGGACGACAAGGCCGAAGACGTCGTCGTCATCGATCTCGCTGAAAAAACCGAACTCGCCGACGCGATGGTTATCGCTTCAGGCCGCTCCCAGCGTCATGTCGGCGCGATGGCGGACAAGGTGATGCGGGCGGTCAAAGAGCTTGGCTGCGGGACGGCGCAGATCGAGGGCGCGCCCGCCTGCGACTGGGTGCTGATCGACGCCGGCGACGTGATCGTCCATCTGTTCCGTCCGGAAGTGCGCCGTTTCTACAATCTGGAGCGGATCTGGTCGCCGGAAGCGCTTTCGGAGTCCGCGGCGCTCGGCCGATAGGCCCGACACGGCGTGAAGCTGGTCGTCCTCGCCGTCGGTCGGCTGAAATCCGGTCCCGAAGCCGATCTGGTCGAGCGGTACGCCGGGCGCGCCGCACCTCTCGCCCGCAGGCTCGGCATGTCCGGCCCCGACCTCGTCGAGGTCGAGGCGAAATCAAAAGACCCGGCGCGTCGGCGCGACGACGAAGCCCTGAAGCTCGCCGCCGCCGCGCCGACGGGCGCGAAACGGGTGGTTCTGGACGAGCGCGGCGACTCCCTCCGAACTGACGACTTCGCTAGTTATCTCGATCGCTGGGCCGGGTCCGGCGCGCCGGCGACGGCGTTCTTCATCGGCGGCGCCGACGGGCACGGAGCGCAGATCGTGAAAGACGCCGACCTCGCTCTTTCTTTCGGCCGCGCCGTCTGGCCGCACATGCTGGTGCGGGCGATGCTCGCGGAACAGATCTACAGAGCCCTCTCCATCCTCGCCGGCCATCCCTATCACCGTTCATGAAATCCGTACTCGCCGCAGTTCTGGCGCTTTCAGCCGCCGCCCCGGCGGCGGCGCAGGAGATCGACCCCGGCGAGCTGGAAGCGCTGCAGGAAAGCATTGAGGCCCGCCGCGCCGAGAGCGAACGTCTCGCGGCGGAAGCCGCCGAAAAGGCCGAAGAAGCGGCGCTTCTGAAAAGCGAGGTGATCGCTGCGGCGAACGCCCTGACGGCTCAGGAGGCCGCCGTCGCGGAGGTCGAAGCGCGGCTGCAAGGTATTCTGTCCCAGGAAAAAGACGCCGAGCGCGATCTCGCCGCCCGCCGCGCGGCTTATTCAAACGTTCTTTCCGCTCTCCAGGCCCTCGAGATGTCGCGACCGCCGGCGATCGCGGTGCGCCCGGACGATGCGGCGGAGGCCGCCCGGATCGGACTTCTCCTCGCCGAGGCCGCGCCCGTGCTCGCAGAGCGCGCAGAGGCGCTGAAACTCGCGCTCGACCGCCTGCGGGCGCTCGAAAAGGCGGCCCGCGCGGAGCAGGAGGCTTTGCAGACGGCGCAGGTCGAGCTGTCCTCGCGGCGCGACGCCCTCGACGCCCTCCTCCAGCGCAAGGTCGCCGAGCGGGACGCGGCGAGCCGTCTCGCCGAGGAAACGCAGGCTGAAATCTCTCGTCTCGCCGCGCGCGCCTCGACCCTGTCGGAGCTTGTCGAGCGGCTGGAGCGGGTGAAGCGCGCGGTCACGCCCCGGGTGAAGCCGACGGCGCGCGAGCCGCGCACGGTCGACGTTTCGCCGCGGCGCAAGCCCGCCCCGCTCGCCGCCTTCACGCCGGAGACCCGCTTCGTCGACGCCCGGGGCCGGCTGCCGACGCCCGTTTCGGGCCGCCTCGTCGCGAGGTTCGGCGAACGGCGGGACGCCGGGGGCGGGCGCTATGAAGGCGTCGTCTTCCGCACCGCGCCGGGCGCTCTGGTGACGGCGCCCTTCAGCGGCTCGGTCGTCTTCGCGCGCGACTGGACCACCGTCGGCAACGTGTTGATCCTCGACGTCGGCGGGGGCTACCATCTGATCGTGATCGGCGTCGGAAGCTTCATGGCGCGCGAAGGCGCGACGGTTGATGCGGGCGAACCCCTCGGCGCGATGGCGGGGGGCGGCTCTGCCTCCGACCTTTACCTGGAAATCAGAAAGAACAGCGAGCCTGTAGACCCGGCGGGCTGGCTTTCGAGGATTTAACGACCCGCGCGGGCCCGGCGCACTATGTCCAAGGCGCGCCCCGCACCGGCGACAGTTGAGGAGACCGGACATGACGAAACGCGTGAAAGCGAAAGCCCGGCGCAGCCGCGGAAACGCCGGCGCCGTCTGGGGCGCGGCGCTCGCAGGCTCCCTCGCTACGGCGGCGGCCCTGTCGGCGGGGTTCGCCACGTCGAGCGCCGTCGATCGGGAGACGTTCCGCCAGCTCGACCTCTTCGGCGAAGTCTTCGAGAAAGTGCACGCCAATTACGTGATGGAACCCGAGGACGCCGAGCTCATCGAAGGCGCGATCGACGGCATGCTCGCCCGCCTCGACCCCCATTCGAGCTATCTCTCGCCTGGCGACTACCGGTCGATGCAGGATGCGACCCGCGGCCAGTTCGCCGGCCTCGGCATCTCCGTCACCATGGACACCGAAGGTCCGGCGGAGGGCTTCGTGCGCGTCGTCTCGCCGATCCAGGACACGCCGGCCGCGCGCGCCGGCATCGTCGCCGGCGACCTCATCACGGCGATCGACGGAGAGGCTGTCCGCAGCGGCACGCTCGACGACGCCATCTCCAAAATGAAGGGCCCGCGCGGCACGGACGTGACGCTTACGATCATGCGCGAGGGGGAGGACGAACGCTTCGACGTCTCGCTCACCCGCGACATCATCACAGTGCCCTCCGTCACCAGCCGCGTCGAGGGCGACGAATACGCCTATGTGCGGATCAACACGTTCTCCGAACAGACCTTCGCGCAGCTGAAGAAGTCGCTGAAGGATGCCCGCAAGGAAATCGGCATGGAGCCCCGGGGCCTCGTGCTCGACCTGCGCTCGAACCCGGGCGGTCTCCTCGATCAGGCCGTCGCGGTCTCCGACTTCTTCCTCGACCGCGGCGAGATCGTCTCGACGCGCGGCCGCCGGGCGAAGGACACGATGCGCGAGATGGGCTCGACCCGCGACCAGTTCGACAACCGCCCTGTCGTCGTCCTCATCGACGCCGGCAGCGCGTCGGCGTCGGAAATCGTCGCCGGCGCCATTCAGGACAGGAAGCGCGGTCTCGTTCTCGGCACCCGCTCCTTCGGCAAGGGCAGCGTCCAGACGGTCCTGCCGCTGCGCGGCGGCGTCGACGGCGCCCTACGACTGACGACAGCGCGCTATTACACGCCGAACGGACGCTCCATTCAGGCGACGGGCATCGAGCCGGATATCTGGATGCCGATCGTCCGACCCGGCTCGGAGCCGCTGGAGCGCCGGTCCGAAGCCGACCTGCCGAACGCTCTCGACGTTCCGTCCGATGTCGAGGAACTGCCCGCCGAGACGCGCGACCTCGACGACCCGCTCGCCGGTCCCGATGTGGAGCCCGTCGAATGCCCGATCGGCCGGGACTGCCAGCTGGAACGCGCCATTGAACTTCTGCGCGATCAGCAGGCATATACGCGCACGCTCGCGTCCGCGAACTAGCGGCCGGGCTCCGGCTCGACCTTCCTGAAGGCGAGGCGTCCTCCCCGCCGGCGCGGCTGATCCCATCGGCCGCGCTTTTTCAATTCGCGCGCGCATGACGACTTCGACGGCCATCATCACCGGCGTGACCGGGCAGGACGGGGCGTATCTCGCGCGCCTCATGCTTGATCGCGGCTGGCGGGTGGTCGGCGCGCACCGGCGGACGTCCTCCGGCAGCTTCTGGCGGCTGGAGGAACTTGGCGCCTACGACCACCCCGATCTCGAACTCGCCGCCTACGATGCGACGGACGCCGGCTCGATCCGGCTGCTGATCGACAAGTTCGAGCCGGCGGAGATCTATAACTTCGCCGCCCAGAGCTTCGTCGGCGCGTCCTTCGACCAGCCGGTCGCGACTGCCGATGCGACGGGCCTTGGCGCCGTTCACCTGTTCGAGGCGGTGCGCGCGTCAGGCGCGCCGATCAGGGTGTTCCAGGCCTCCACCTCGGAGATGTTCGGCAAGGTCGCCGAGACGCCGCAGCGAGAGACGACGCCCTTTCATCCGCGCAGCCCCTATGGCGCGGCCAAAGCCTACGCCTACTGGATGGCGACGAACTATCGCGAGGCGCACGGCGCGTTCATCTCGACCGCGATCATGTTCAACCATGAAAGCCCTTTGCGCGGCCGCGAGTTCGTCACTCGCAAGATCACCGATGCGGCGGCGCGCATCCGTCTCGGACTCGCCGACGAATTGCGCCTCGGAAACCTCGACGCGCGACGCGACTGGGGATTTGCCGAGGAGTATGTGGAGGGCGTCTACGCCCTCATGCGCCTCGATCGTCCGGAGACGGTGGTTCTCGCTACGGGCGAACAACACTCCGTGCGCGATTTCGCCGGCCTCGCCTTCGCAGCGGCGGGCTTCGACTTGATCTGGAAAGGCGAGGGGCTCGACGAAATCGGCGTCGACCGCGCCACGGGCCGGACGCTGGTGCGCATCGACCCGGCGCTCCGCCGGCCGAGCGAGGTCGATACTCTCCTCGGCGATGCGAGCCGCGCCCGCGACCTCCTCGACTGGCGGCCGAAGACCACGCTCGACGACCTCGCCGTGATGATGGTGGACGCGGACCTGAAGCGCCTGAAGCCCTATGCCCGGTGACGGGCGGCGGGCGCTCGTCACCGGCGCGCTCGGCTTCACCGGCCGCACTCTCGTTCGACAACTGCAGCGCCGCGGATACGATGTTACCGGAACGTCGCGCCGCCGGAGCGTCGATGACGCGTGGGCGCGGCTCGATTTCTCAGATGGAGAGGCCGCGACAGCGCTTCTCGAGCACGCGGCGCCGGACGTCGTCTTTCATCTCTCAGGACTCGCCCGGACCTACGGACCGGATCTCGAAGCCTATCGCCGCGCCAACGTTCTCGATACGGAGGCGCTGCTAACGGCGCTGGCCAGGTGTCGCGTAGGCGCACGCCTCGTTCTGATGAGCTCGGCCGCGGTGTACGCGCCGCCAGCTGACGGAATTTTGTCCGAAACAGCGGCACTCCGCCCCGTATCTCCCTACGGACGATCGAAGCTGGAAATGGAGCAGCGCGCCGCAGGGTTTGCAGCTGATCTCTCCATCGCGATCGCCCGCCCCTTCAACTACACCGGACCCGGACAGAGCGAATATTTCGTCGCCGCCCGGATCGCCGGCGAGGCGGCGCGCGGCGCGACGACCCTCGTCCTTGGCGCCCTGACGCCGCGGCGGGAGTTCAACGACGTCGAGGCCGTCGCGGCGAGCCTCGTCCACCTCGCTGAAACGGACCATCAAGGACCGGTGAACATCGCTTCGGGCCGGGCTCTCTCCATACAGGATCTTGTGGATGCGACGGCTCAAGTATTGGGCCGACCGTTGACCGCGACCAGCGATCCCGCCCGCCTACGCGCCGACGACCCGCCTCTCATCGTCGGCGATCCAGCGCTACTCACGTCTCTTAGCTGCGGCCTGGACCAGCCGCCGATCGGTGAGACGATCGCGCGGATGCTTCAAGCCTCGGCGAACAGCGCCTGATAGCGGGCCGTCACGCCGCGCAGATCGATCTGATTGAGGAAGGTCGAATAGGCGAGATAAGCGAGAAGGAACCGCAGATCCTTCGCCCAAGGCGGCAGGTAGCGCGGCTCGGCGATGAGGCCCGCATCGCGCAGAGCCTTCATGGCGCGGAGGTCCTCAAGGTCGATCTTCCCGACGAACAGAAGCCGGATGAATTCCGCGTCGCCCGCTTGCACGGCGGCGCGCAGATAGCTGTGCACCTCGAGGAGGCCGCCGAGATAGACCGAATCTTTCGTAAACGGCGCCCCGCCGTTGACGAGGCCGCCGCGAACCACGCGCCGGGCGCTTTCAAACGCCTCGAAGGGCGCATCCGCGGCGTTCCGCTCCCGGAAGAAGTGATAAAGATCGAGGAAGTCGGCGCCTTCCGCGGCAAGCTGGATCGCGATCACCCGGTCCGCAAGGCGTTTGAAGCGGCGCGGGTCGAGGCTGCCGGAAATGAATTCGGCGAACACCGCGAGGCCTTCCTGGGTGCGCGCGTTGCCCGGATGGCTTTCAGCGAGGATCGGGAAGCGGTTCTGGGCGCGGCCGTTATACCCGGTCGCGATGTGGATATAAGCCTCGTGCTGAAGGAGCTGATCGGCGTCGAGATCGGAGAAGCCCGCATCCTCGCGCAGCTTGATGTAATCCGACCCGGCCGCCGCCTTCGCCGACACGTTCTGGGTGACCTCCACCCGCGGCGCCTGATCGCCGAAGAGGTCGGGCAGCCGCGCGTCGAGCTCGATCTTCAGGTCCCTCGCCGTCATCCGCGCAGGCGGCTCCAGCTTCGCGCCGCCGATGTCGAAATCGCTCAGAAGCTCGTCGAGCTTGTCGGCGAGGGCGAGGGCCGTCGTCCTCCCGTCGGCGAGCGGCGCGTCGGGCGCGCCGTAGAGCGCGACGGAGTGGCCGTGAAAAGCCGAGGTTCCGACGCACGAAAGAAGCGCCGCCGTCTCCTCCACGACGTCCGCGGTGCGCCGCAGCCAGTCGTGGACCGGGCTCGATCCCGAGATGAGCGCGCGAGCGGAAACGATTGCTTCAAGCGCCGGTCCGATATCGATTTTCGGGTACTCGGGCGCCGGCGGTTCGGTCTCGCCGCTTGCAAAGAACCGGTCCGCGAGGGCCCGGTCCCAGGCCAGCGTCTTCAGGACCGGCAGGCGCGATTCCGCGTCGAGGATCAGGGCCGCCGCGGCCTGCAGCGTCTCGATTTCGTCGTCTGAAAACTCCGGCACGCCCCGCCCGCCCGTCTTGCGCGCATCGATCGCTAGGCGCGTTAGCGTCTTGATAACCCTAAGCGTTGCAGATGTGGTAACCAATTTGAACGAGACGCCATGACCCGCACCAACCACCGCGCGCGACCGGCGTTCGGGCTTCTTTCCCGGGCCTGGATCGGCTTGATCGCGATGATCGCCGGCGGCTTCGTCGTGTCCGCGGCGCTGGACCGCCCGACGCCGCCGCGCGTCGTCGTGCTCGCCGAGATGCAGCTTCCGAACCGGGCGCCCGAGCCTGTCCGCATCGCAAAGGCCGATCTCTCATCCGCCGCGGAGCGCTTCGCGCCGCCGCCGCTCCTCGACGCTCGACAGGCCGGCGAGGAGACGTTCGCCGACGATCGGGCTCCGACGGTCATCGCGCCGAGCCCGCCGCCCGCGCCGCGAGTCAAACCGGAAACCCGCGCCGCGCAGCCGGCTCAGAAAGTCGACGTCGTGGCGGCGAAACCCGCGCCGCGCATCGCTATCCTGCTCGCAGGTCTCGGCCTTGATCCGGACCTCACCGAGCAGGCGATCCGCCTCGCGCCGCCGGAGGTCGCGTTCAGCTTCGTGCCTTACGGGGCGAAGACGGGCGAATGGGCTGCGGCCGCCGCTGCGCGCGGCCATGAGACGGGCGTCGAGCTGCCCATGGAGGCGAAGCGCATCCCGGCCGAGACCCTTGGCCCGGCGGTGCTCCTCACCGGCCGTCCGCCGAAGGACAATCTGAAGCGCCTTGACTGGATGCTCTCGCGCTCCGATGCGTTCACCTTCGCGACGCCCTATCTCGGCGACGCGTTTCGCACGAACGCAGCGGCGATGGCGCCGATCGCAGCGCGGCTGGAGCAGCGCAACCTCGCTTTCCTTGAAGATCCGAACCCCGCCGAAAGCGCTGCGCCCGCCGTCTACTCTGGCACGCGGGCGCCCTATCGCCGGATCGACATGGTGCTGACGGACGTCTCCGCGGAGAGCCTCAGGGCGCTGGAGAAACAGGCCGTCGAAAACGGCTTCATGCTCGTTAAGGCGCCGGCGAGCGTTCAGGGGATCGCAGCGATCCGCACGTGGGCGGCGGGTCTTCCCGCACGCGGCGTCGTGCTGACGCCGCCCTCGCACCTCGTCGAGGCTGCGGAGCGCTCGATATGAGTTCAACCGACCTCGCCCGCTACCGGCCGAATGTCGGCGTCGCGCTCTTCAATCGCGACGGGGACGTCTGGATCGGCCGACGGGTCGGCGATTTCGGCGACAGCGCCGAGGCTGCAGGGCGCTACGCCTGGCAAATGCCCCAGGGCGGCGTCGACGAGGGCGAGAGCATCCTCGCCGCGGCGCGGCGCGAACTTGCGGAGGAGACAGGCGTCGAGAACGCCCGCCCTCTCGTCGTGACGCCCGGCTGGCTCACTTACGACTTTCCCTCGGGCCTTAACTCGCGTGGATTTCGCGGCCAGCGGCAGAAATGGGTGGCGATGCTGTTCGACGGGGCGGACGACGAGATCCGCCTCGATACGCACACGCCCGAGTTCGACCAGTGGCGCTGGGCGCCCCTGACCGACACGCCGGACCTGATCGTGCCCTTCAAGCGGAACGTCTATCTGGAAGTCGCCGCCTGCTTCCATCCCCTTACTGAGTTCTTAAAATCGAAGTCCTGACAAGGTAAGTGCAGGTTAACCCTGTCGCACTACCGTCCCCAGATATCGCTTGCGCGATCCGCTGGAGAATCCGGCCGTTGAAGAAGAACAACGTGTCGGGAGACGTACATGACGTCAGCTATCTCCAGCGCCGCATCGGCGGCCATCCTGTTCCAGAAATTCCGTACGCCCGCGGGGGGTGAAACGGCGACGCCGGCGCTGTCGGCCGAGGTGACGGCCGACGGTCCGCGCGCCTCGGTCGGCGGCGTTCGCGCTGAAACGAGCGCTTCGGGCGGCGACAGCGGTTCCGCCCGTCGCGGCGCCGTTGGCGGCCTCGCAGAGCGCCTCGACCGGATCGCCGACGCCCTCGGCGAGCTGACGGGCCGGCTTGAGGACGCGGGCGTCGCGCGCTTCGCGGTTGCGAGCGAGAAAGGCGCGCTCGTCGTTCAGGACGGCCAAGCATCCGTCTACGTTGCGAACGAGCGGACCGCCGCGCCGGCGGGCTTTACGGCCTATTTCGAGACCGCCGAAGGCTTCGGCGCCTTCCGCTTCGTTCCGAAGACAGCCCCGGCCGCGGTCGTCGAGGCCCCGGCCCGGCCGGAGGCGCCCGAAACGCTTGCCCCGGCGACGCCAACCGTCGCCGAGCGCGCGCCGGTTGCAACGCCTGTTGCGGAGGACGCGCCGGCGGCTCCGTCGACCGACGCTGCTCCGGCGGAAATCACCTCAACGGACCCCGCGTCCTCGTTTTCTCTTGAAGATGCAGAGCGCACCGGCGGCCTCCTGAGCGACGCCGATTTCGACGCTCTCGTCGCTTCGCTGATCCAGCGCTACCGCCTCGACGCGCCCGTCGAAACCCAAGCGACGGACGACGCGGTCTTGGAGCTGGTGGAAGACGCCGCCGAAGCCGGCCGCGCCGCTGGCGAAACAGAAGCCGCGCCTTCGGACGAAAGGGACGCGATCGCCATCGCGGCGGCGCGGGTGTCTCGGCTTTACACGGGCGCCGCGAACGACTCCGCGACGCTCGAAGCTGAGAAAGTCCGTCGCCTCTTCACCGGCGCCGGCGACGACGCCCTGTCGATCGCTGCAGAGCGCGTCCGTCGCGTCGGCGGCGGCTCCGGGAACGATGCGATCACCATCGCGGCCGATCGCGTCTCGCGGGTGCGCGGCGGATCGGGCGACGATGCGGTCGCGATCGACGCCGTCCGTGCGAACCGGGTTTCGGGCGGCTCCGGAAACGACGCCCTCGCCGTTTCAGCGGAGAAAGCGCGCCGCATCTCCGGCGGATCGGGCGACGATGCGATCGCGGTCGAAGCCCTGAGCGCCAAACGCATCGCGGGCGGCTCCGGGAACGATGCGGTGACCGTCACGGCGGAGTACGCCTACGGCGTTTCCGGCGGACGGGGGGACGACGTGGTCGACGTCGCGGGCGAACGCGTCGGCGGGATCGGCGGCGGCTATGGCGACGACGAGGTGATCGTCCGCGCCGAGCGCGCCTATTCGATCAGCGGCGGCCGCGGGGACGATACGGTCGCGGTCGAGGGCGGCTATGTCTCCGGCGTCTTCGGCGGTCTCGGCGACGACGTGATTGCGGTGAGCGCGGAGAAAGCGACCGACATCAGAGGCGGCCGCGGGGACGACGTGATTGCGATCGACGCAGCCGAAGCGGGCGTCTCCTTCCGCGGCGGCGACGGGAACGACGTCGTCAGCGTCGCGGCCGGCGGAACCTATGTGGTGACGCTGGGCGAGGAGCTCGCCGAAAGCTTCCAGGAGGTCGACATCACCGAAGGCGAGGATGGAACGGTGGTTCTCGAATTTGAAAGCGGCGAGTCCGTCACCGTCGAAGGCGCGGACGCGGCGACGGTCGAGTTCCGGCTCGGCGAGGAAACGCTGACCTTCGGCGGCGCCGATGACGAGGCCGGCGTCGACGTGCAGGCTTAGGCCTTACGCGTCGCGGACAGCCTGGAGGGCGGTGAGAGCGTTCTGCGCTTCGAGCCGCTCTTCGTCCGTTTCCGCGGCTTTCAGCGTGTCTTCGGCTTTCGCGTACCGGGCGCCGAAGGCGTCGCCGACAAGCTCGGAGACGGGCGTCGCTTCTTCCGCCAGAACCGTGAGGCCCGCGGGCGTCACGTCCGCGAACCCGCCGCGCACGAACACCTTCTCTTCCTTGCCGCCGTCCATGACGGAGAGCAGCCCCGCCGTCAGGGTCGACATGAAGGGCGCGTGGTTCGCGAGAACGCCGAAGCGGCCGTCCGTTCCCGGAACGATCACCTGATCGACCTCGCGGGACATGAGCTCGCGCTCCGGCGAGACGAGGGAGAAGTGGAGTTTATCGGCCATCGGTCGGCTCGCTTGCCTGGAGCACGTCGTCAAAGGCGACGACAGCGCGTTCGAACTTGTCGCGGCACCTTGGATTGCAGAACCCGACGACCCGTCCGCGATAGGTCGTCAGGCTGTCGGCCGAGACGGGATCGCCCGACCATGGACAGACGTCGTTGACGCAGTCCTCAAGGCGAAGCCCGTCCGCCACCGATTTACGCCGCTTCCGCCGCCATTTTCTCCGCCTTCTGAACGGCCTCCTCGATGGAGCCGACCATGTAGAAGGCCGCTTCAGGCAGGTGGTCGTATTCGCCGGCGACGACGGCCTTGAAGGAGGCGACGGTGTCTTTCACCGGAACCTGCTTGCCCGGGAAGCCGGTGAAGATTTCCGCGACGTCGAAGGGCTGCGACAGGAAGCGCTCGACCTTCCGCGCGCGGGCGACGGTCAGTTTGTCTTCTTCCGACAGCTCGTCCATGCCGAGGATGGCGATGATATCCTGCAGCGACTTATAGCGCTGGAGGATCTGCTGGACGGAACGGGCGACCTGGTAGTGCTCCTCGCCGACGACCCGCGGGTCGAGGATGCGGGACGTTGAATCGAGCGGATCGACGGCCGGGTAGATGCCTTTTTCCGAGATCGCGCGGTTGAGAACCGTCGTCGCGTCGAGGTGAGCGAAGGACGTCGCCGGCGCCGGGTCGGTGAGGTCGTCGGCCGGAACGTACACGGCCTGAACCGAGGTGATGGAGCCCTTGGTGGTCGTCGTGATGCGCTCCTGCAGGGCGCCCATGTCCGTCGCGAGGGTGGGCTGATAGCCGACGGCCGAGGGGATCCGGCCGAGGAGCGCCGAGACTTCAGAGCCGGCCTGCGTGAAGCGGAAGATGTTGTCGACGAAGAACAGAACGTCCTGACCCTGATCGCGGAAGTGCTCCGCCACTGAAAGGCCGGTCAGCGCGACGCGGGCGCGGGCCCCCGGCGGTTCGTTCATCTGACCGTAGACGAGGGAGCACTTGGAGCCTTCGGCCGTGCCGTTGTTCGCCTTCGGATCTTTGTTGACGTTCGATTCGATCATCTCCCAGTAGAGGTCGTTCCCCTCCCGGGTGCGCTCGCCGACGCCGGCGAACACGGAATAGCCGCCGTGCACCTTGGCGATGTTGTTGATCAGCTCCTGGATGAGCACTGTCTTGCCGACGCCCGCGCCGCCGAAGAGGCCGATCTTGCCGCCCTTGGCGTAGGGGCAGAGGAGGTCGATGACCTTGATGCCGGTCTCGAGGATCTCCGATTCCGTCGACTGCTCGACGAAGGGCGGAGCTTCCGCGTGGATCGGGCGGGTGTCGTTGAATTGGATCGGACCCGCCTCGTCGATCGGCTCGCCGATGACGTTCATGATGCGGCCGAGGGTGCCCTCGCCGACCGGCACCCGGATGGGCGCGCCCGTGTCCTTCACCACGCCGCCGCGGACGAGACCCTCGCTGGAGTCCATCGCGATGGTGCGAACCTGGTTCTCGCCGAGGTGCTGGGCGACCTCGAGCACCAGGCGGTTCCCGTTATTGTCCGTCTCCAGCGCGTTCATGATGGCGGGAAGATTGCCGTCGAAGGCGACGTCCACGACGGCGCCGATGACCTGGGTGATGCGACCTTGTTCCATGATGTCTTTCCTTCGGGTCGTGTGCGGATCGCTGGCGTCAGCGAACGAGTTGGATATCGACGGGATGCTCGAAGGGCGTCTCGGCCCACGCCCTGTCGGCGGTGAGCACGGGCACGCCGGCTTCGGCGGCGTGGGCGAGGCAGAACCCATCGGCGAGGGAGATCGACGCTGCGCCCCGAGGCGTCGGGGTCGCGACGTAGTCGGCGGCGAGGCGCGCGGTCGCCGAGGTCGGCGACACGACTGAGACGCCGGCCGAAGCGAGATGCCCCTCGACCTCCCGCGGGCTTGCCTCAACCCCGCTGCGACGGACGACGCCGAACAGTTCGCCGAGATTCACTACGGAAATCGCAGCCCCCGGCAAGGCCTGCTCGACGGTGTCGGCGCCCGGTTCATCGAAAAAGAAAGCAAGGACGGCTGACGTATCGAGCATCATACGCCTCCCCCGCCCTCTTCACGCCGCCGCTTCGCGTCGGCGTCGATCCGTTCCCATTTCGCATCCGTCGCAGCGAGATCCTCGTTCCGCATGTCGCGGACGATTTCCGCAGCAGTTCGCGCATCGCCGGTCCGCTCGCGTCGTGTCCTGATGCGCGCCTGAATGGCCCGCACGCCGCTGAAATCAGGCTTGGCGGCCGGCCGCAGGGACTGCGCAAGCAGCCGGCGCGCCTCTTCCTCCATCGAGCAGCCGTCCGCGGCGGCGCGCAGGCGGAGCGCCTCGTGCACCTCGTCGGGGACCTGTCTGATGGTGATCGTTTTCATGAGCGGGATATGTCGATTGCGAAACGTGCTGTCAATGCTAGCAGATCAGAGCGCTTCCGCGCCCGAGATGATCTCGATGAGTTCCTTGGTGATCTGCGCCTGGCGGGCGCGGTTGTACTGAAGCTCCAGCTTGTCGATCATATCGCCGGCGTTGCGGGTGGCGTTGTCCATGGCCGACATGCGGGCCCCCTGCTCGGACGCGGCGTTTTCAAGCAGCGCCCGGAAGATCTGCACGCCGACATAGCGCGGCAGCAGGGCTTTCAGGATTTCTTCCTCGTCCGGTTCATAGACGTAGACGGCGCCCTGAAGGTCCGGCGTCTCGACGCCCCCGGGCGGCGTCGCAGGGATGATCTGGTTCGCCGTCGGCACCTGGGAGATGACCGACCTGAACTCGCCGAAAAAGAGCGTGCAGACGTCGAACTCGCCGTCCTCGAACATTTTGAGGACACGGCCCGCGATCCTGTCGGCGACGGAGAAGTCGAGGGACTTCACGTCCATCAGCTCGATCGTGTCGAGGATGAGGTCGCCATAGAGGCGCTTCAGCTGGTCGCGGCCCTTCCGGCCGATGCAGAGGATTTTCACCGTCTTGCCGTCGCCCTGCAGGCGGACGACCGCCTCGCGCGCCTTGCGGACGATGGAGGAGTTAAAGCCGCCGCAAAGCCCCCGGTCAGCCGTCGCGACGACGAGCAGGTGGGTCTTGTCCTCGCCCGTGCCGGTCAGCAGCTTCGGCGCGGAGGGGTCGCCCTTCACGGCTTCAGAGACGTTGGCGAGCACCGCCTCCATGCGCTCCGCATAAGGACGGGCCGCATTCGCCGCCTGCTCCGCTTTGCGCAGCTTCGCTGCGGCAACCATCTGCATCGCCTTCGTAATCTTCCGCGTCGACTTCACCGAACCGATGCGGTTTTTGAGGTCTTTCAAACTCGGCATTTATGAGCGCCTTATCTTTCCTCTACCCCGCCCGAACGGCGAGCAGCGCCTGCGTGAGGCTGACGCCGACGATCAGCAAGACGACCAGCGCGACGAAGACGCCGCCGATGACGACCGCGGTCCGTTCGGTCTCGTTGAGCCGTCCGAACCAGTCCGTTTCGCCTTCGGGCTTATTGTCGCCTTCGACCGTCACGCCCGCTCCTTACGCGAACCGCTTCACGAATTCGTCGAGAATTCCGGCGAGCCGCGTCTCCAGATCGTCGGAGAGCTTCTTCTCTTCGCGGATGGTCGTGAGGAGATCGGCGTGCTCGCCGTGAAGGAGGCGCAGGAACTCCGCTTCGAACTCCTGCACCTTGTCTTTGGCGATCTTGTCGAGATAGCCGCGCACGCCCGCAAAGATCACGCAGACCTGCTCTTCGACCTGCAGCGGGGAGTACTGGCCCTGCTTTAAGAGCTCCGTCAGGCGGTCGCCCCGGTTGAGGAGTTTTTGCGTCGCCGCGTCGAGGTCCGAGCCGAACTGGGCGAAGGCCGCAAGCTCACGGTACTGCGCAAGTTCGCCTTTGATCTTGCCGGCGACCTGCTTCATCGCCTTGATCTGGGCGGCGGAGCCGACGCGCGACACCGAGAGGCCGACGTTCACCGCCGGACGGACGCCCTGGTAGAAAAGGTCCGTCTCCAGGAAGATCTGACCGTCCGTAATCGAAATGACGTTGGTCGGGATGTAGGCCGAAACGTCGTTCGCCTGGGTCTCGATGATCGGCAGCGCCGTCAAGGAGCCCGCGCCGAAATCCTCGTTCAGCTTAGCGGCGCGCTCCAGGAGGCGGGAGTGCAGATAGAAAACGTCGCCCGGGTAAGCCTCGCGCCCCGGCGGGCGGCGCAGAAGCAGCGACATCTGACGATAGGCGACGGCCTGCTTGGAAAGATCGTCATAGACGATCATCGCGTGCATGCCGTTGTCGCGGAAGTACTCGCCCATGGCGCAGCCGGCGAAGGGGGCGAGGAACTGGAGCGGCGCAGGCTCGGACGCCGTGGCGGCGACGACGATCGAATAGTCGAGCGCGCCGTTGTCTTCGAGCGTTTTCACGATCTGCGCCACAGTGGAGCGCTTCTGGCCGATCGCGACGTAGACGCAGTAAAGCTTTTTCGATTCGTCGCCTTGGGCGTTCACGTCCTTCTGGTTGAGGATCGCGTCGATGGCGATGGCGGTTTTGCCCGTCTGACGGTCGCCGATGATCAACTCGCGCTGACCGCGGCCGATCGGGATCATCGCGTCGATCGACTTGATCCCCGTCTGCATCGGTTCGTGGACGGACTTGCGCGGCAGGATGCCGGGCGCCTTCACGTCGACGAGCCGGCGCTCGGTGGCGTCGATCGGGCCCTTGCCGTCGATCGGCTCGCCGAGAGGATTGACGACGCGGCCGAGGAGGCCTTTGCCGACCGGCACATCGACGATCGCCTGGGTCCGTTTGACGGTCGCGCCTTCTTTGACGCCCGTGTCGTCGCCGAAGATGACGACGCCGACATTGTCGGCTTCGAGGTTGAGAGCCATGCCCTTCACCCCGTTGTCGAACTCCACCATCTCGCCGGCCTGCACGTTGTCGAGGCCGTAGACGCGGGCGATGCCGTCGCCGACGGAAAGAACTTGTCCGATCTCGGAGACTTCGGCTTCCTTGCCGAAGTCCTTGATCTGACTTTTGAGGATCGAGGAGATCTCGGCGGCGTTGAGGTCCATCTGGCTCAGGCCCCTTTCATGGCGGTTTTCATGGCGTTCAGTTTCGTGCGCAGGGAATTGTCGATCATCCGGGAGCCGATCTTCACGATCACGCCTCCGAGAAGGTTTTCATCGACCCTGGTTTCCAGACGCACGGCGCGGCCGACGGCCGCTTCGATTTCGGTTTTGAGGCGGGCGAGGCGCTCCTCATCGAGAGCCTGGGCCGTCACGGCTTCCGCGCGCACTTCGCCGCGATGGTCGGCGGCGAGCTCGGCGAAGGCCCTGATCACGCCCTCGATCGCGAACAGCCGGCGGTTCGCGCAGAGGACGCCGAGGAAGTTTTTAACAAGCGCGCCGACGCCGAGCTTCTCCGCGACAGCCGCGACCGCGCTCTCCTGCTCGTCGCGGGAAAAGACCGGGCTTTTCGTCAGCCGGCGGAGGTCGTTGGAAGCCGTCAGCGCTTCGGAGAAGAGCGCGAGGTCGGCCTCCACGGCTTCGAGGGCGTTCATTTCCAGCGCGAGATCGAAGAGCGCGCTCGCATAGCGACCGGCGACGCCTGCGGCGGCTTGGGCGTTGGCCATAAGAGCAAGCCGGCGGACCGGCTCTCCTTGAACTGAGCGGCGCGGGAGGCGCGCCAAATCTCAAGATTTTCAAACGGAAACGGGCGGCTGGGACCCTGGATCGGCGGTCGCCCGATTGATTTCGCGGGCCTCTAGCACGCGGCCCGCCGGAAGGGCAACGCTCCGCTGCGCCGCAGGCTGGTTAGAGAAACGAATAGGGATCGACATCGACCGAACGGCGCACCCCCGAGGGCGTTTTCACCGCGGCGAGCCAGTCTTTCAGATACGCCTGGACGTGAACGTCCTTGCGGGCCTTCAGGAGGAGCCGAACCCGCACCTGTCCGCGCAGGCGGTAGAGCGGCGCAGGCGCGGGACCCCAGACCTCGACGCCGTCGGCTTCCGGCGCTGCGAGGACGAGGTCGCGGGCGGCCCGGTTCACCCGCTGCTCGTTTTCGCCGGTGAGGAGCACCGCCGCGAGGCGCCCGAAAGGGGGGAAGCCGAAGGTTTTCCGCTCGGCCGCTTCAGCCCGCAGAAAGGCGTCTCGGTCGCCCGAGAGAAGGGCTCGGATGACGGCGTGGTCCGGCTGGTGGGTCTGGAGGAGAACGCGGCCGGGCTTCGCGCCCCGGCCCGCTCGGCCGGCGACCTGGGTCAGCACCTGGTAGGTCCGCTCGCCGGCCCGGAGGTCTCCGCCGCCCAGCCCGAGATCAGCGTCGACGACGCCGACAAGGGTGAGGTCGGGGAAATGGTGACCCTTCGCGGCCGCCTGGGTCGCGACGAGGATGTCGATCTCGCGCGCCGCCATGGCTTCGAGTAGGGTTTTCGCCGCGCCGGGCGCGGCGGTCGTGTCGGAGGAGAAGACCGCGATCCGAGCCTCCGGCCAGAGGGCCCGCGCTTCCTCAGCGACGCGCTCGACCCCCGGCCCGACGGCCGAGAGCCCGCTCTTCGCCCCGCAGTTCGGGCATTTTTCCGGCTTCGGCATGGAGAAGCCCGTATGGTGGCAGACGAGGCGGTTCTCGTAGCGGTGCTCGACCAGCCAAGTGTCGGACCCGGGCGCCCGCATGCGGTGGCCGCATTTGCGACAGATGGTGAGGGGCGCGTAGCCGCGGCGGTTCAGGAACAGGAGCGACTGCTCGCCTTTCGCCAGCGTCTGATTGACAGCTTCGACGAGGGGCGGGGCGAGCCAGCGCCCGGCGTCCGGCCCGGTCTCCCGGAGGTCGATCGCGGCTGCGCCGGGCATCGCGGCGCCCCCATGGCGGGCGGGCAGAAGGACGCGCCCGTATTTTCCGTCCTCGACGTTCTGGAGCGTTTCGAGAGACGGCGTCGCGGTCGCCAGGACGATCGGAAACCCGCCAAGAGCCGCGCGGGCGACCGCCATGTCGCGCGCCTGATAGAGGACGCCTTCCTCCTGCTTGTACGCGCCCTCATGCTCTTCATCGACGACGACGAGAGAAAGGTTCCGGAACGGAAGCAAGAGCGAGGAGCGGGCGCCGAGGACGATCCGCGCCGTCCCGTCGAGAACGCGCCGCCAGACGCGCCGGCGCCCCGCCTCGCCGACATCGGAATGCCAGAGCGCCGGCGCCGCGCCGAAGCGCGCCTCCACCCGCTTCACGAAGGGCTGGGTGAGCGCGATTTCCGGCATCATCAACAGGACCTGTGCGGACGGGTCCTGCGCGAGCGCCGTCGCAACGGCCTCGAAGTAGACCTCGGTCTTGCCGGAACCGGTGACGCCGTCGATCAGCGTCGCGGTGAAAACCGGCCGCGCGACCGCGGCGCGCAGTGTGTTGGCGGCGACGGTCTGTTCCGGCGAGAGACCCGGGCCTGCTGCGTTCGCATGCGGCGGAGGAAAGGGCGGGTCCGGATCGACGAGGACGCGGCGGAGGGCGCCCGCCTCCTCAAGCCCGCGAACGACGCCAGCGCCGACGCCCGCGGCCTCGGCCAACCGCCCCGCCGCGGCGGGGCCGGTTTCGGCGAGCGCCGCGAGAACCGCCTCCCGCGACGGCGTCATGCGCGCGGGGACCGCGCCGGTCGCCTCGAAGACGGTCGCGGGCGTCGGCGGCTCGATCTGGCGGCCGGAGCGCATCGCCATCCGAAGCACCGCGCCCGGCGGAAAGAGGATGTAGGCGGCGACCCAGTCGATGAAATCGCGCACCGGCTTCGGCAGGGGCGGCGCGTCGAGGCGGCGGGCGACCGCCTTCAGCTTCGCGTCCGGCGTTTCAGCCGCGCCGCCGAGCGCCCAGACGACGCCGCGCACCAGCCGCGGCCCGAGGGGGACCTCGACAAAGTCGCCGAGCCCGACCGTCCCGCCTTCCTCCACCCGATAATCGAGGGGTCCCGACAACGGCAGCGGGGCCAGCACCTGCACCCGGTCGGCGCTCACCGGCGCGTCCGCATGCTTGATCGCGACGCGGCTTCACGCGACAAGTCGCGAACGGGCGGCGACGATCCGATTTCTGGTGAATGCATGACGAAAATTCTGACGATTCTTCTATCCATTGCGACCGGCCTCGCCGCGCTTTTCGGCACGGCGGCGGCTGAATACAGCCTCTGCAACAAGACGAGCTACGTCCTGTCGGCGGCCATCGGATACGAAGACGGTCAGCGTATGTCGACGCGCGGCTGGTGGCGCTTGCGCCCCGGCCAGTGCCAGGTGGTCCTCAACGAGCAGGTCCGCGAGGGGCGGTATTTCGTCTACGCCGAAGCGATCGCCGCGCACCGGGGCAATCAGCGGACATGGTCCGGCGAAACGCCGCTCTGCGTCGAGGAAAGCGGGTTCTTCACCCTGCGCAACCAGGCCGCCTGCCAGACGGACCCCCGCCGCCAGCGCCTTTTTTCGACGGTCGAAGTGAGCGACGCCGACAACGGCGATTGGCGTACGGATTTCCATGAAGAGCTCGATTTCTCGGTCGTCAGCGCCGAGGCGGCCGGCCTGCAGCGGCTCCTCAGCGATGTGGGCTATGATGTCGGCGCGATCGACGGCGCCGCCGGACGGCGCACTCAACTGGCGCTCGCAAGCTTCCGCCGCGACAATAAGATCGCGTCCGGCACCCCCGAAAACGAGGTGGTCGATTCGCTCATCCGTATCGCGATGGAGCGGGAATCAAAGCTCGGCTTTTTCATGTGCAACGACACCCCGAGCTCCGTCTGGGGCGCGGTAGCCGAGCCGGTGGACGAGGAAGGATATCGGTCGCGCGGCTGGTGGCGGATCGACGGCGAAAGCTGCGTCAAAGTGATGAAGGGCGAACTCGCCTCGGATCATTACTACGTTTACGGCCTTCTTGAGGGCGACGACGTCGATACGCCGACCATCGATTCCGATCGGGAGTTCTGCGTCAGCCCTGTCACCTTCGAGATCGACGGGGAGGCTGATTGCGACGCGGAAGGCTTCGAGACGGCGAGCTTCAAGCGGATCGAGATCGGGGACGCCAAAAGCTGGACCTTCCGCTTCCGCCCCGACGTCTTCGCGGCGAACTGAACGCCCCGCCCCGCGAATGGCTGATTTCACCCATGTTGAGGACTGGATCTTCGACCTCGACAACACCCTCTACCCGGCCGACTGCAATCTCTTTGCGCATATCGATCACCGCATGCGGACCTTTATCGAGGAGCGCTTCGATCTCGCGCCCGCCGACGCCCGAACGCTCCAGAAGCGATATTATGTCGAGTACGGCACGACCCTCGCCGGCCTCATGAAACTGCACGGCTGCGCGCCCCATGATTTCATGGACTACGTCCACGATATCGATCTCTCGCCCGTCGACGAGCACCCCGAACTCGCCCGACGCATCGCCGACCTTCCGGGGCGCAAACACATCTTTACCAACGGCTCGGTGAAGCATGCGGAAAATGTCTGCGCGAAGCTCGGCCTCGCCGACCACTTTGAAACGATCTTCGACATCGAAGCGGCGGATTTTCTGCCGAAACCGCATCGCCAGACCTATGAGCGGTTCGTCAGCCGGCACGGCGTCGAGGCGCCCCGCGCCGCAATGTTCGAGGACATCGCCGTCAATCTCGAGGCGCCGCACCAGCTCGGCATGACCACCGTCCTCATCACCTCCACAGCACCGTGGATCGAGGACGAACCGGTTGAAAAGCGCCCCGCCGCCTCGGCCGCCGACCACGCGCATGTCCATCACGCAACGGATGATCTCTACAGATTTTTGACCGCGGTCCGCACGGCCGCGGCTTGATAAGGAATTGAGGACATGACCCTCGCCGAACAGGAAGCCGCCATTGAGGACGCCTGGGAGAAGCGCGCGGAGCTTTCGCCGGAAACCAACGGCGCCGTCCGCGATGCTGTCGAAAGCGCCCTTGAGGCGCTCGATACGGGCGCGGCGCGGGTCGCCGAACGCGGGCCCGACGGGACCTGGACGGTCAATCAGTGGCTCAAAAAAGCCGTCCTTCTCTTTTTCCGGCTGAACGGCATGCGGACGATGGGCGGCGCGCCCGGCGTCAACGGCGTCGATCCCGCTCCGGGTCCCTGGTGGGACAAGGTCCCGACCAAGTTCGACGGCTGGACGGAGGCGGATTTTCAGAAGGCGGGCTTTCGCGCCGTGCCGCCGGCGACCGCGCGCCGGGGCGCCTTCATCGCCGGGGGCGCGGTGCTGATGCCGAGCTACGTCAACATCGGGGCCTATGTGGGCGAAGGGACGATGGTCGACACCTGGGCGACGGTCGGCTCCTGCGCCCAGATCGGCGCGAACTGCCATATCTCCGGCGGGGCGGGCATCGGCGGCGTCCTTGAACCATTGCAGGCCGCGCCGACCATCATCGAGGACAACTGCTTCATCGGCGCGCGGTCGGAAGTCGCGGAGGGCGTCGTCGTCCGCGAAGGCGCTGTCCTCTCCATGGGCGTCTATCTCGGCGCCTCGACCAAGATCGTCGATCGCGCCACCGGCGCCGTCCACCGGGGCGAGGTTCCGCCCTACGCCGTCGTGGTCCCGGGGTCGCTGCCGGACCCGAAAGGCGGGCCGAGCCTCTACTGCGCGGTGATCGTGAAGCAGGTGGACGAGCGGACGCGCTCGAAAACCTCCGTCAACGATCTGTTAAGAGACTAAGCCCCGTTCGCGGATCGGAAAGACTTCTCGATTAATCGTCGCGCATGTTCGTCCGCGACCCTGTCGCTCTCGCCCAGCGCCTGGTGCGCCGGCCGTCGATCGCGCCCCTCGACAGCGGGGCGTTCGGCGACATGGAGGCTGCGCTCCAGGGGCTCGGCTTCAAATGCCATCGCTGGTTTTCCGACCCGGCGGGCGACAACCCCGTCGACATCCTCTACGCCCGTCTTGGCGAGGATGCGCCGCACCTCTGTTTCGGCGGGCATCTCGACGTCGCGCCTGTCGGCGATGAACCGCTGTGGTCGGACGATCCGTTCAACGCGGTTATCGAGGACGGCGTTCTGAGGGGCCGCGGCGCCGTCGACATGAAGGGCGCGATCGGGGCCTTCGTCGCCGCGGTCTCCCGCCTCATGGCCGACAGCGGACCTCCGGCAGGATCTCTCAGCGTCCTCCTCACCGGCGGCGGCTGGGCGGCGGTCTCCGCCAAGGAACAGGCGCTCGGAGACCGGCTCGCCCTCCTGAACGCAAACTTCGACCACGGACTGATCGGGGCGCCGACGGCCCGCGATCGGGCCGGCGACGCGATCGCCCTCGGCCGGTCGGGCGTCGTTCTCGCGACGCTGACCGTCGAGGCCGCGCAGGATCGAGCAGGCGTCGCTTCAGCAAACGCCAACGGGGCCCTCGTCTCCCTTCTCGGCGCTGCGACGGCGGAGCCGTTTGATGCAGGCGACGCGCCGTTTCCGCCTTCGGAGATCGTCGTCACCGCCCTCTCCAGCGCGCCGAATTCCTGGAGCCTTGCGCCGGCGCGCGCGGAAGCCTCGCTGACAATGCTTCACAACCGCCTCTGGTCCGACCGCAGCCTGGTCGCGCTTCTTGAGAAATGGCTCGATCAGGCGGGCGCGGATCTCGGTCTCGCCTGGTCGCTGAAGACGAAGGTCCTGAGCGCGCCTTTCCTATGCGGGGACCCGATCTGGGCCGATTTCGTCGCCGACGCGGCGGCCGGTGTTTCGGGCGCCGAAGCGGCTCGGACCGCCGGCGGCCCGCCGGCGAGCGCCGCGCTCCTTGCGCCGTTGTGTCCGACGATCGAGATCGGCCTCCCGGTCGGTCCGTCGCACCGGGTCGACGAAGCCGCCTCGACAGCCGATATTGAAGCCTTGAGCGACATCTATCTTTCGATCTTGAAACGCTACTACGCCCGATGATCAGTCTTCCTTATTTGCGCCAGCACCTCCTCGGCGTGTGGCGCATGGCGCGCGGCGCGGAGGGCTGGGAGAACGATCTTGATCTCTCTGAAGACGGCGTCTTTCGCGCCTTCTCCGTCGCGATGCTCATCCTGCCGCTTCTGGCCCTCTCCACCGCCGCCTCGCGCACGGTTCCGATCGAGGTCGAATTCGACGACCAGCTGAGCGCCCTCTGGCTCGGCATGCCCCTGCCGCTCGCGATCGCGATCGAGGCGGGGCAGACGGCGGTTCTCTGGGTGATCGACCTCGCGATCCTCGCCGGCGTCCTCAAAGCCTCCGGGCTTACGGAAAGGGCCGCGCCGACGGTCGTCAGCTACTGGTTCGTGCAGCTCTTCTCGACGCTTGCGATGACCATCGCCGTCATCCTGACCGCGCCCGCGATCAACGCGGACCCGGAAGCGGGCGCGGCGGTCGCGATCCTCGGCGTCGTCGCGATCGCGCTCAACCTCTTCCTTCTGTGGGGCTTCGTGCGGCGCGGCGTGGGGCTGCCTGTCGGCCCGTCGATCGGTCTCATCGCCATCTTCGCTTTCGCGAGCGTCGGCGTCGCGATCCTCGCGACGGTTCTATTCTCCGTGGTCGTCGGCTGAGGTCGGGTCGTCCGGATAAAGCGCTTTCACGAAATAGAGCCCGTCCGGCGGCGCGACAGGGCCGCAGGCGGCGCGGTCGCGCGCTTCAAGAGCCGCCGTCACGTCCTCCGCCGACCAGCGCCCGGCGCCGACCCGCTCCAGCGTGCCGACGATCGAGCGGACCTGATGGTGCAGGAAGCTGCGCGCCGCGCACCGCACGATGATCTCGTCCCCCTCACGTTCGACGGTCACCGCGTCCATTGTCCGCACCGGGCTGTCCGCCTGGCAGTCGGACGAACGAAAGGTTGTGAAGTCATGGCGGCCGATAAGCCGACGCGCACCCGCCGCCATCGCAACCTCGTCAAGCGCATGGGGAACGTGCCAGACGCGGCCGTCGTCGAGCGCCGGCCGCGCCCGGCGCACCAGAATGCGATAGGCGTAGCGCCGACCGACGCAGGAAAAGCGCGCGTGAAAATCCTCATTGGCCGGGGCCGCATCGAGGATCGATACAGGGTGCGGACGGAGGTGGTGGTTGAGCGCGTCGCGGACGACGTCTCCGCCGTCGTCGCGCGGCAGTTCGACATGGCAGGTCATAGCGAGGGCGTGGACGCCGGCGTCCGTGCGGCCCGCCGCATGCAGAACGACCGGCGCGCCGCAATAGCGCGCCGCCGCCGTCTCGATCGCCTCCTGCACGGACAACCCGTTGGTCTGGCGCTGCAAGCCGACGAAGGGCCGGCCGTCATATTCGACCGTGAGACGGTAGCGCGCCGCCTCAGCCAAGACGGTCGCCGACATTTAGCGACGCGCCGCGCAGGAAGGCGTCGGCGTCCTGCGCCGATTTGCCGGCGCGCTGGAGGCGCGTCAGCGCGACCGCCCCTTCGCCGCAAGCGACGACAAGGGCGCCCGCCGTTTTTAGGATTTCGCCGGGCGCGCCCGATCCGCCGGCGACGGAGGACATGAGCGCCTTCACTCGCACGGCGCCGTCGGCGGCCGGCGCCTCGAACCAGGCGCCCGGAAACGGGCTGAGGCCGCGGATATGGCGGTCGATCTCGACGGCCGGGCGCGTCCAGTCGATCCGGGCTTCCTCGGGGGAGATCTTGCGGGCGTAGAGGGCGCCCTCCTCCGCCTGCGGCGTTTCCTGCAGACCCCCGCGCTCCAATGCGGCGAGGGCGCGCGGGAGCAGCTGGGCGCCGATATCGGCGAGGCGGTCGTGCAGGGTCTGGGCGGTGTCGGTCGGGTGGATCGGCGCGGTTTCGGAAAGGAGGATCGGCCCTGTATCGAGCCCCTCTTCCATGCGCATTACCTGAACGCCGGTGACGGCGTCGCCCGCCATGATCGCCCGCTGAATGGGCGCGGCGCCCCGCCAGCGCGGCAGAAGCGACGCATGAAGATTAAGGCAACCCTCCCGCGGCGCCTCAAGGATCGCCTTCGGCAGCAGAAGCCCGTAAGCGACGACGATCGCGACATCGAGATCGAGCGCCGCGAACGCCTCGCGATCGTCGGCCTTCTTGAAATTGAGCGGCGTGCGGACGGGCAGCCCGTGCGCTTCGGCGAAGGCGTGAACGGGCGACGGCCGTTCCTTCTGTCCGCGCCCCGACGGTCGCGGCGGCTGGGAGTAGACGCACGCGATCTTATGCCCCGCCGCCAGCAGCTCGGCGAGGGCGGAGACCGAAAACTCCGGCGTGCCCATGAACGCGAGCCGCACGGCGCTCAGCCCGCGGTCGCCGCTTCGAGCTGGCGCTCTTTTTTCAGCTTTTTGAGGATGCGGTCGCGTTTGAGGCGCGAGAGATGGTCGATGAAAAGAACGCCTTCCAGGTGGTCCATCTCATGCTGGATGCAGACGGCGAGAAGCCCCTCAGCCGCTTCCACGACTTCTTCCCCGTCATAGTCGAGGTATCTGATCGTGCAGGCCGCCGGTCGCTCCACCTCCTCGAAGAACTCCGGCACCGAGAGGCAGCCCTCCTCATAGGGCTTCGTCTCCTCCGCCGGATCGAGGATCTCCGGATTGACGAAATACCGGGGCTGCGGCTCCTCCTCGTCGCGGGCGAGGTCCATGACGATCACGCGCTTCGGGACGCCGATCTGGATCGCGGCGAGGCCGATGCCGTTCGCCGCGTACATGCTCTCCAGCATGTCGTCCATGAGTGCACGGACGCCGTCATCGACGCGCTCGACGGGCTTGGAAACCTCGCGCAAGCGCGGGTCTGGCGCGGTGATGATCGGTTTGACGGCCATGAGCGCGAGATAAGCGGCGGGCGACGCCCGGTCAACGCGCTCGCATTGTTGCGTTTTTTCGTTTACGGTCTGTCAAGTAAAAAAACGGCCGCTCCCGGAAAAGTTGAACGGGTCCGGCCGACTGCACTGCGAGGGGGTCCTGACGTGTTGAGTATCGTTAAGGGCGCGGTCGCCGCGAAGATGTCCGAGGGGCTCGCGGTCGCCGTGCAGGAAATCGGCGGCCGCGGACAAGGCTTTCAGCCTGAGCCCGAAGCCGTCGCGGCACAGACGACGGGCGGCGGTCCGCTATTGGTGATCATCGTCGCATTCATTTTGGCGATCGTCGCCACGCTCTTCTATTTCACGATCGTTCGCGCCCGTCGGCAGACCGCAGCCGCGGCGCTCCTTTCCGGCGAGCAGGACGACCGGCAGGCGGCTCTCAACGCCCGGCTCGACGCCCTCGCCCAGTCCCAGGAGCGCGTCGCCTCGCGGCTCGACGCCGTCGCTGAGAACGCCAAGGCCGTGCGCGACGCCGTGTCGGGACAGGTGGAGCGCCGTCTCGACGAGATTTCGTCCACCGTCGCCGGTCAGCTGGAGACGATCACCGGCCGGCTCGAGACCCGCATCGGCGACGCCCAATCGGAAATCGACGTCCGCCTCGATACGTTTTCGCGGGAGATGGGCGACGCCGTGAGCGCCCAGACCGCGCGCACCGAAGCCGCCCAGAAGGCGCTCGAAGAGCGCGTCGCGCTGATCGCGACGGCCCAGACAGGGGTCAACAGCCTCGCCCGGGATGTCGGCGAGTTGCGCTCGCTCCTCTCGAACAAACGCGCGCCGGGCGCCATCGGCGAGATGCAGCTGAAGGACATCGTGCGCAACGCGATGCCGCCGTCGGCCTATTCTTTCGACGCGCGGCTTTCCAACGGGAAGCGTACGGACTGCCTGATCGGTCTTCCGAACCCGCCGGGCGCCCTCGCCATCGATGCGAGCTTTCCGGTCGCAAAGTTCCAGGCCGTCGTGGACGCCTCCAGCGACGAGGACCTCGCCCAGGCGCGCCGGGAGTTTCGCCGGGCGGCCCTCAAACACCTCGTCGACGTCGCCGAGCACTACATCATCCCGGGACAGACGGCCGATTCCGCGCTGATGTTCATGGCGTCGGAAGCGGCGTTTGCGGAGCTTCACGCTCACCACCCGGATGTCATTCAGGACTCTTATCGCGCCCGGGTGTGGATCGTTTCGCCGACGACGCTGATGGCGACACTCAACACCATGCGCGCCATGATGCGCGATGCCGACAGCCGCGCCGAAGCCGAAGAAGTGCGCAAGCAGGCGATCTACCTCCTCGACGATCTCTCCGATCTCTCCGCGCGCATCGCCGCCTTCGAGACCCGGCATTCGGAAACCCGCGAGGAGCTCGACGCCCTGCGCGCCTCCCGCGACAACGTCGCACGGCGCGCCTACGCCATCGAGGCGAAGGGCCGGTTCCGGGAGCGCGGGCTGAAGACGGACGATACGACGACGCAGGACCTCCTGAAGCGCTTCGAGCTTTCAGCGAAAGCCGGCGCACCGAACGGCGAAACCAGTAATCCGGCGTCTGATAATAGCGAATAACGCGCGTATTCTACCGATCGGGCGGACACTTTGACACTCGCGAAAGCAAGTGTTAGAGTTCAAAGCATCCGTTAGCAGAGTAATTTTCGAGATCGCCGGCCCCGGCGCATAGCTCGATTACGCTCGCCCGCGAGGAGAACCTCCGTGCCGCAGAAATCCGCGAACCCCATCCTTGACCGCATCTACTCCCTGAAAGGCGATCCTTCCGAAACGCGCGACGCCTACAGGGACTGGGCGGCCTCCTATGAGAAGGACACCGTCGAGGACATGGGCTATGTCGCCCCCGGCGTCGTCGCGGAAAAGCTCGCGACGCTCGTTGAGCCGCCCGCCCGCATCCTCGACGCAGGCTGCGGCACCGGGCTCGCCGGAGCGGAGCTCGCCAAGCGCGGTTACGAAAGCATCGACGGCATGGATATCTCGCCGGAAATGCTCGCCATCGCCCGCGAAAAGAACGTCTATAGCGATCTGCGGACGGAAGACATGACCCAGAAGCTCAGCCATGAGACGAACGCCTACGACGCGGTCACCTGCGTCGGCGCCTTCACCCACGCCCATGTGGGCCCACAGGGTTTCGACGAGCTCGTGAGAGTAACGAAGCCCGGCGGCTTTATCATCGCGACGGTGCACGAAGACGTCTGGGACGACGGGTACGAGGCACGTTTCAAAGCCTTGAGCACGTCCGGCGCCGCAGAACTGGCAAGTCTGGAAGACGCGCCCTATCACCTGCACGGCTGCAAGCTCTGCGTCCTGCAGGCGGCGGCTTGAAGCTCCGCCTCAGAATTTCTTAAGCGCGCCGTCGATCGCAGCTTTCAGCTTTGGGTCGTTCGGGCGGACCGAGGACGGAAAAGCGGCGACGGCCTCGCCGTCCGTTCCGATCAGAATTTTGTGAAAGTTCCATTTCGGCGTCGCGCCAGCTCCGAGCGTTTCCACCGCCCACTGATAGAACGGGTGCGCGTCGCCGCCGGTCACGTCCGACTTCGCGGCCATCGGAAACGTGACGCCGTAATTCACCGCGCAGAACTTTGCGATCTCCTTGGCCGAACCCGGCTCCTGCCCGCCGAAATCGTTCGACGGCACGCCGATGACGACGAGGCCGTCTCCCGCGCGTTCGTCATAGAGCGCCTGCAGGCCTTCATACTGGGGCGTGAACCCACATTCGGAGGCCGTGTTCACCACGAGCACCGCGCGACCCTTCAGGGCCGCGAGCGGCAGCGCCCCGCCCATCAGCCCGTCGAAGGCGAAGCGATGGGCGCCTGTCGCATCGTCGGCGGAGACGGCGCCGTCGAACAGGCGCTGCACTTCCTCCTGCGACCGGACGGCCAGCGGAGCCTTCTCTTGCGGCGCTGCGTTCGCAGCAGCGAGGGCGATTCCGGAGAGGATGGTGGAGAGCATGAGCATGGCGAAATCCTTTTCAACGCGAAGATAGGCTTCGAGCGTTCGCCGGCGAGCCCGGTCTCAGGATGCGACGCGGCCGGCCTCTGCGTCGATCGCCGCCTGCGCCGCATCGAGGAAGCGCAGCCGGGCGAGCGCCTCGCCGTCCCGGTCGCCGAGGGCCGTCGTCCAGTTCGCGTTCATCGCAATGACGAGGCTGCGGGCGGGATCGATGAAGATCGTCTGGCCGAAAATGCCTGACGCCATGAAGGCGTCGTCCTCGGCGATCCACCACTGATAGCCGTAACCGTCGCGGCCCATCCGGTCGGTCGCCGCCTGCCGGCGCGTCGCCGCCGCGAGATAGTCGGCGGGCGCGACGGCCTCGCCGCCGATGCGTCCGCCGTCGAGAATGAACTGGCCGAAGCGGGCGAAATCACGGGTCGTCGCCTGGAAGCAGCAGCCCGACATTTCCGCACCGTCGGCGCCGAACATCCAGGTCGCCCGGCTCTCCATGCCGTAAGGCGCCCAGACCTTTTCAGACATATACTGAGCGATCGATTTCCCCGTCGCTTGCGCGACGAGGACGCCGATCAGGTTGGTCTCGCCCGTGGAATAGTTCCAGACGGTTCCGGGCGGATGGGCGCGCTGAAGCGTTTTCATGTAGGTGACGATGGATCGCTCGCCTTCGACGGGCTCGATCTGGTCGAAGCGGGCGACGTCGCTCCCCGGGTCGTAATAGTCTTCGTTCCATCCGACGCCGGAGGTCATGGTGAGCAGCTGGCGCACGGTCACGTCGTCATAGGGCGACCCTTCGAGCCCCGAAACGTATTTTGAGACCGCGTCGTCGAGGCTCTTGATGAAGCCGTCCTGCAGGGCCGCGCCGACGAGGGTCGAGGTCAGGGACTTCGCGACGGAGAAGCTCGTCCAGCGTTTGCCGCGCCCGAAGCCGAGCCCATAGCGCTCCATACGGATCTTTCCGTCATGGAGGATGAGCAGCGCCGACGCCCGCTGGTCCGCCATGAAGGCGTCGAGATCGACGTCCACATCAAGGGGCGCGCCGTCCGGCAGAGGGCGGACAGCGTCGCCGCGGTCGACGGTCGCGAATTCATGGAGAAACGGGAGCGCGTCGAACATGCGGAACGTCGCGTCCCGCTGTTCCACGCTCCAGAAAAGAACATTGCTGTCGAGGGGCGGATAGCGAAGAAGAGCCCGCCAGTCCGGACCGATCGCAATCCAGCCGGCGGCGCCGATCACCGCCGCGACAGCGATGCCAGTAAACGAACGGACTAGTCCTGACGCCATGACTTTCGGTCTCCCCCGAACGAAACGCTGTCACTCCGCTCTTTATGCAGCGCGACCGTTGGTTGAGGTCAAGCCGCTTCGTCCGCCTCGCCCCCGTCCGCTTCGACATCGTCCGTCGGGCCGGTGATCAGATCCCGCCCGTCGCGCACTTCACGCACGTCCTGGTCGATGGGGCCGAGTTCCTCGACCGCTTCCTCCGTTCCCGGAAGCTCCAACTCCGCAAAGCGGCGGGCGCGGGGCATGACGCGGGCTTCGACGCCGCCGACGAGGTCGTTGTACTTTTTCACAGAGCCTTCAAGCGACCGGCCGAGGGCGGAAAGATTGAGACCCATCTTCCGCAGGCTGTCGTAAAGTTCCTTCGCTATATCGGCGATCTTGTAGGCGTTCTCCGTCGCCTTCTCCCGGCGCCAGCCGAAGGCGACGGATTTGAGGATCGCGACCAGCGTCGTCGGCGTCGCGATGAGGACGCGTTTGTCGAAGGCCTCCTGGAAAAGATCCGGCCGGGCCTCGCAGGCGGCGGCGAAGAAATTCTCTCCGGGCACGAACATGACCACAAAGTCGAGGGACTGGCGAAGCGCCTTTGCGTAGTCTTTCGAGGCGAGCGCGTTCACATGGGTGCGGAAGGCCGCTGCGTGTTTCGCGAGCAGCGCGGCGCGCGCCTCGTCCGTCTCCGCGTCGAGGCTGTCGAGATAAGCGTCGAGGGCGACTTTGGAATCGAGGGCGAGGACGCGTCCGCCCGGCAGCTTCACGACGACGTCAGGGCGCAACCGTCCGTCGTCGGCGGTTTTCTGGGTGTCGTAGTCGACGTACTGAGAGAGGCCCGAGAGCTCGATGACGTTCTGCAGCGCCTCCTCTCCCCAGCGGCCGCGCGTTTTCGGGCCGGAACGAAGGGCGGTGGTGAGCTTTTGCGCCTCGTCGCGGACGGCCGCCGCGCCGAGGGCGAGTTCGGAGATGCGGGTCGTCAGCTCGCCTTCGCGCTTCGCCTGCGTCGCGCGCATTTCGGCGAGCCCCTGCTCATAACGCTGCAGGGTCTCCGCGATCGGCTTCACCATCTTGTCGACGGCCTCGCGCCGCTCGTTGGCGTCGCCCTTCGCCGCCTCGTCATAGCGCTTGAACGTCTCGTCCGCCCGCTGAAGGAAGGACTTCTGGCTCTGGTCGAGGAGACGCGAGGCGAGGCCCTGAAACTCGTCCTCAAGCCGCCGGCGCATTTCCACGACCGCCCGCTCACGCTCGTCGAGGCGCGTCTCCGCGACGGCGAGGTCGCGCTCCAGCGCCTCCCGGCGGGCGCGTTCGGCGGTCAGGGCCTGCTCTGCCCCCGTCGCCGCCTCGCCGCGCGCGCGCGCTTCGGCGTGCGCCTCGCGCTCTTTAGCGAGAGCGGCTTCGGCGGTTTCGAGATACGCGCCGAGGCTTCGCAGGCGGATGATCAGCGCAAGCGTCGCGACGATGAACGCAGCGGCGATCGCCGAGAGGATCGGCGCAGCCTCCGCGGCGGCGCGCGCCTCGAACCAGGCGTCGAGAAGATAATCGGGCATGGCGTTCCCTGTTGGTTCCAGGAACGGTCGCGCGATTCGGGAGCTATTCCGCCGGCGCCTCTTCGGCGTCGGCGACTTTCGCCAGCGGGCGGAAGACGAAGAGATAGCTCATCGCGTAATTCACCCAGAAGGCGACGCCGATGGCGATCACCTTCGCCACCATGTGGTTGTAGGGCTCTAGGACAGCGGGCCCCTGCTCCTTCAGGAATGCAAGCGAGACGAGGAGGACCACTGTCGAGGTCGCAAGGCCCGCAAGGCCGGCGCCGATGAAGCGCAGATAGGACCTTAGCTTTAACGGCGCGCGTTCGCCTTCATGTCGGAACGTGAAGTAGGAGTTCAGGAAATAGCTCCCCGTCACGGCGACGAACCAGCCGACGCCGTTCGCCGGGCCGGCGGCGCGCAGCTCGCCGTAGCCCATGCCCGAAAGGATCCAGTAGGCGAGGGAGTAGACGGCGATGTCGACGAGGACGTTGACGACGCCGACGCCGCCGAACTTCAGAATACGGGGCGCGTGATATCGGGCGAAGGCGAGAACCATAGCGCGCGTCCCCTAACCGGTTTCCGGCCTCAGGCCGAGAGGCTTCCGCGCGACACTTGCGACTTCTCTTCGGCGGCGCGGGCGGCGAAGGCTTCGGCAGCCGCGCGCCGGTCCTTGACGCCGGCCCGCTGCAGCTCGGCCACGTGGACCGCGTTCACGAGATAGAGCGGCCGATCTTTCGTTTCGTTGAAGACCCGGCCGAGATACTCGCCCATCACCCCGAGGACGATCAGCTGGACGCCGCCGAGCATGAGGATCGTCACCATCATCGACGGATAGCCCTGCACGCTCTCGCCGTAGAAGACGACCTTGCCGACGATGAAGAGGGCGAACAGGAACGCAAAGCCGGAGACGACGACCCCGAGATAGGTCGAGACCTTGAGCGGCGTGACTGTAAACGACGTGACGCCCTCCAGCGCCAGGGTCCAGAGCTTCCAGTAGTTCCACTTCGTTTCGCCGGCCGCGCGCGGCTCCCGGTCGTAGAGAACCTCCTTCGCCGGGAAGCCGATCCAGGCGAAGAGCCCTTTCATGAACCGGTGCTGTTCGCGCAGGCGCTTCACCGCTTCGACGGCCTTGCGGCTCATCAGCCGGAAGTCGCCCGTGTTCTCCGGCAGGCGGACGGAGCCGAGGCGGGACATGAGTTTGTAGAAAAGGCCCGCCGTCGCGCGTTTCAGGCGCGTTTCGCCCTGGCGTTCCCGGCGGCGGGCGTAGACGACGTCATAGCCCTCCGCCCAGCCCGCGATCATCTCTTTGACGACTTCCGGCGGGTCCTGAAGGTCGGCGTCGATCACCACGACCGCGTCGCCTTGGGCGGCGTCGAGGCCGGCGGTGAGGGCGATCTCCTTGCCGAAATTGCGCGAAAGATCGACCACCGTCGTCGCCGGGTCGCGGCCGCGCAAGGCGAGCATGAGGGCGAGGGTCGCGTCCGACGAGCCGTCGTTCACATAGACGATCTCGAAAGGCTGCTTCAGGCCTTTGAGGACCGCCGTGACCCGCGCATGGAAGCGCTCCAGCACCTCCGCCTCGTTATAGGCCGGGCAAACGACCGAGAGGAGCGACGGGCGCTTCGCATCCCGCGGCGTCAGCTGGGCCCGATCGACGGGCGTCTGAAGCGCCGGCGCCTCGATGGTCTCTTCTAGCGGATCGGTCATGGTCCCGCCGATTTTGCGTTAACGGTTTCTGCCCTGAGTCGGCCGTTGTCCCGCCAGGGGTTAACGCGCCGGGCGTTAACGGCGCGTCGACGCGCTTTTGCGAGGCTCCGGGCATGGCGAGCCCCGCATCCGGCCCCGCGCTTTTCGGCGCCGTCACGCCGTTCACCCTCCGGTGGACCGTGCGGGCGGTGGCGGCCGTCTTCATCGCGCTCCTCGTCGCGACATTCATTGATCTCGGCCAGCCCGCCCATCGAACGATCTTCGGCGTGCCGCTTGGCGGGGACTATGTCGCAATCCGCACGGGGGCGGAGCTTCTGGAGGGCGCCTACGACGTCGAGGCGTTCCAGAAGGAGCTGATGGCGCTCGATAGTGGGCGCTTCCTGCAACTCACCTGGCAGTACCCGCCGACTTATTTCCTTTTCATCGCCTGGATCGCGTTTCTTCCCTATGCGGCGGGCTATGCGGCGTGGGCCGCGGCCAACTACGCCGTCTACGCCGCAGCCGCGCGTCCGCTGGCGCCTCCCGGATGGGGGCTTGCGCTCCTCAGCGCGCCGCCGGTCTTCACCTGCATCGCCGCTGGCCAGAACGGGCTCGCGATCGCCGGCCTCCTCCTCGTCGCCGGAATGAACCCCGGAACGCGGCCGGTGCTTGCCGGGCTCGCCGCAGGACTTTTGACCGTGAAACCCCATTTCGGAATTCTCATTCCGCTCCTCTGGGCCGCATGCGGATACTGGCGGGCCATCCTTTTCGCCGGCGCGACGACGGGCTGGCTTATCATTCTTTCCGTCGTCTTTTTCGGCGTCGAACCCTGGACGATGTTCTGGGCCCGGCTTTTTGAAACCGGCGCCGGCGTCGGCGACGGCTACTATCCTTACAACAAGATGATCACCGCCCTTTCAGCCGCGAAGCTCCTGTGGGCGCCCACCAGCCTCGCTATGGGAGTTCAGGTCCTCAGCACGCTGTTCGCGGCTGGATCGGCGCTTCTCGTCTGGAAACGCTGCGGAGTGCGGGAGACGCGCGCCGCGGCGCTGATGCTCGCCGCCCTGCTCGCAGCGCCATACGGGTACACGTATGATCTCCCGGTCGCCGCGCTCGCCCTCGCCCTCGTTGCGAAGCGCGCGATCCGTACCGAGCCGCTCAAATGGGAATGGGAAACGATCGCGATCCTCTGGATCGTCTCGGCCGGGATCCCGAGCCTACAGGCGGCGACCGAGCTGCCGTTCAGCTTCGCCGCCCTCGTCGCAGCCTACTGGCTAGTGCTGCGCCGCGCCGCCCACGATGCGGGCGGATCGCTCCTTAAACTGAAGCTTCCGCGCTTTACGCGGCCCGCATCAGGTCTTCCAGCGTAGGGTCGTCGGCTCGATCTCGTTCTCGAACGGCCGGTCGTCTTCATTGGCGGCCCGCCATTCCCGCTTCAGTTTATGGTACCATTTCGCGAGGCGGTCGGCGTCGTCCACATAAAGCATTGTGGGTCCATGACGCATGTTCATCTGCTGACCGTCGAGGACGGTCCCGTCCTGATCGAGGAACGCCTGGGCGACAGGCAAGAGTAACGGTTTGAGGACGGAGAGAAGCGGCAGATCCCAGTAAAACAACTGCGTGAGTTCAAGCTTCTCGCCGGCGAGCGGCGTGATCGCCGTAACGCCGACGATCGTGTGGCGCTCGTTGCGGATCGTCTCAATGCGGAGTCCTGGGAGCTGGAAGAGGATCTCCGTCGTCATCGCGCCGCCGATCAGCCAGCGGTAGATCCGTCCGTTTGAGGAGGGCGGATGGGCGACCATCTTGAAGCCCTGGGGCGCGGGTTCATAGGCCTTCGTTTTTTCAAAGGTCCGGGTGGAGGCCCGCCACCACCAGGCTTTATGGACGAACGCCGCGTGGGCGGGGTCGATGAGGCCCGTCACCGCCTCGTCATAGCGGCATTCTGCGAAGGAGCGCGCGACCATATGCGGCCCCTTGCCGACGGGATGCTCGATCGTCGGCGGCGCGACACGCGGCTCGACCTGACGCTTCACGTCCGCGGGCGCGTAGATCCAGACGAGCCCGTGTTCCTCATGCAGGCGATAGGCGGGTGTGCGGATCTTCGAGGTGTCGAAGCTCTGATCGTCCGTTAGCGCTGGGATCGCCGCGCAGGCGCCGTCGTCGGTCCGCATGCGCCAGCCGTGATAGGGACACTGCAGGGTCGTCGCGCCGCCAGCCGCCGCGTCGTTCTCGATCATCTCGCCGTTCGAAAGCGGCGCGGCCCGGTGCGGGCAGACATCGCGCAGGGCGAACAGCGCGCCCGCCTTCGTGCGGCCGATGACGACCGGCTCGTCGAACATCTCCTTGCGGACCATCGCGCCGGCTTTGAACTCGGCGGAGAGGCCCGCGAGGTACCAGATGTCTTTCAGGATGTCGGGTTTGGCGTGGGTCATCGCGCGGTAAGGATCACGGCCGGGCCGTGCGGGCAAGCGATCGCGAGCGTCCGCAACAGCAGATAAACGATGCTCAGGCGGCGGGTTTTCCGAGCGAGGCTTCCAGCACCGCTCGGATATAACGCTGATAGGGCACGCCCTTCTCCGCCGCGCGCGCTTTCACGGCGTCGAGCAGCGGCTCGGGCATGCGGAGGGTGACGGATTTGTCCTTTGCGCGAAGCTCGAACTTCATGGGAAGCAGTTCAGAAAGATCGTATTCCGACAAATCCGCTTCATCGACAAAGCGCTCCGCTTCTTCATCCGTTCGCAGGAGGGGGAGTTTTTTCTTTGTCATCAAGAAACCCTTCAATTTCGCGCTCTCGCATCGGCCTCGCGCTTATGGGCCTGATCGCCAATCGTCCGTCCAGAAGCCGCAAGGTGAAAACGATGAACACATGCCGACCGTCCGGCAGCGTCGTCACGGCGATCGATCGGTGCTCGGCGTCAGAGTGCAGCCGGTCCTTCGTAACGGCGAGCAATTGTTCGAACGCCTGCTCGATCTCGCGGCCTTTGTGAGCCCATGCTTGCCGCATTTGGGCCAGTTCCCTTCATCCCAGTCGAACCCAATTTCGATCATGTGGCGATGCTCGGCGTAATGTCAATACAAACGCATTGACATTACCGCCCCCGCCGCGCCCGCATCGCCGCTGCGAGGGTGCCGTCGTCGAGAATGTCGAGGGCGCCGCCGACGGGGACGCCCTGGGCGAGATGGGTGACGGCGACGCCCGCGCCCGCAAGGCGCTCAGCAAGGTAATGGGCGGTCGTCTGGCCGTCGACGGTCGCTGAAAGGGCGAGCACGACTTCTTCCGCCTCGGGCGCGGCTGCGCGCTCCGCGAGGCCGTCGATGTTGAGGTCTTCCGGCCCCACCCCGTCGAGGGCGGAGAGAAGCCCGCCGAGAACGTGATAGCGACCGGAATGGGCGCCCGCGCGCTCCAGCGCCCAGAGGTCCGCAACGTCCTCCACGATGCAGAGGACGCGGGCGTCTCTTGTTTCATCGGAACAGACGCCGCAGGGGTCCCGGCTGTCGAAATTGCCGCAGATGCTGCAGGCCTTCACCGCCTCCGCCGCCCGCGCCATGGCGTCCGCCAGCGGAACCATCAGCGGATCGCGGCGTTTCAGGAGTGCAAGCGCCGCTTTGCGCGCGGAACGGGGGCCGAGCCCCGGCAGCTTCGCAAGCAATTCGACCAGGCGCTCCATTTCGGGGCCTGCGGAGGTTCTGGGCATCAGCGGATCGTCAGAACGGCAGGTTCATGCCGGGCGGCAAGGGCAACCCTTCCGTCAGCGCCTTCATCTCCTCGGCGGCCTTCGCTTCGGCTTTGTCCTTGGCGTCGTTAAGCGCGGCGACCAGGAGATCCTCCAGCACCTCGCCTTCCTCAGGGTTTAGCAGGTCGTTCTCGATTGCGACACGGACGGCGCGGCCCTTGCCGGTGAGCGTCACCTTCACCATGCCGCCGCCGGACTGGCCTTCGACTTCGAGCCGCTCAAGCTCCTGTTGAAGGTCCTGCATTTTCTGCTGCAGGCCGGCGGCCTGCTTCATGATGTCGCCGAGGTTTTTCATGGTCGGTCCTCAAAACACGTCAGGGGTCAGAAAAGATCGTCCGGGTCGTCGAGGGAAACGTCGTCCGGCATCTCCTCCTCGACAGATTCGGCCTTGCGATAGCGGCTCATATCGAGATCGCGAACCTCGATGATTCGCGCGCCGGGGATGAGGTCGAGGGTCGTTCTCACCAGCGGATGGGCGCGGATCTGCTCGTCGAGGGCTTCGCGGGCGGTCTTCGCGCCGTTCGCCTCCCGCTCGACGCTCACCATCCAGCGCGCGCCGGTGCGGTCGCTCAGCGTCTTTGCGAGGCGGCCGGCGAGGTCGCTCGGCGCGCCGTCCGCGGGGCTGAAGGCGAGGCGGCGGGCGTCGGCGTCGAAGGAGACGAGGCGGACGTATTTTTGCAGTTCCGCATGGAGACGGGTGTCGGCGTCCCGTGCGAGCGTCGTAACTGCATCGAAATTCTGAAGGCGGAGCGTTCCGTCGTCCGCGACAGCAGGAACAGGCGCCGCGCCTCCGACAGCGCTCATGCGGGCGCCGCCTCCTCCGCCTCCGTTCGGTCGGCGCGGCGCAGGGTCGCCGGCCCCGGGTCCGGCTCCCGATTTAAGCGCGCGCAGGGCTTCGTCCGGCGTCGGAAGATCGGCGGCGTAGGCGAGGCGGATGAGCGCCATCTCCGCAGCGGCGTCAGGGTCCGGCGCCGACTGGACCTCAGAGAGCCCCTTCATGAGCAGCGCCCAGGCGCGGGTGAGCGCGTTCATCGGCGTTTTTTCAGCGCTCTCCGCAGCGCGGGCGCTCTCGGCCTCGCCCGCCGGTCCGTGGGCGGAGGCTTCAGCGCCCGCCGCCTTCACGCGCGTCAGGAGGTGGACGATCTCCAGGAGATCACGCACCACCTGCGCGGGGTCCGCGCCCGCATCATACTGAACGCGAAAGAGGTTGAGAGCCGTCTTCGCGTCGCCCGCAAGGGCCGCCTCCAGCATCGCCCAGGAGCCGTCCCGGTCCGCGAGCCCGAGCATGTCGCGCACGGCGTCGGCGGAGACGGGCTCGCCCTCGTTTTGGGTCGACCGGACGATCGCCTGGTCCATGATTGATAAACCGTCGCGCACGGAGCCTTCCGCGGCGCGGGCGATCATCGCCAGCGCTTCGGGTGCGATGGCGGCGCTTTCCTTTTCGGCGATATTCTTAAGGTGCGCCGTCAGCACGTCCTGCGGGATGCGGCGGAGGTCGAAGCGCTGACAGCGCGAAAGGACCGTCACCGGAACTTTGCGGATCTCCGTCGTCGCGAAGACGAATTTCACATGCGGCGGCGGCTCTTCGAGGGTTTTCAGGAGCGCATTGAACGCGCTCGTCGAGAGCATGTGCACCTCGTCGATGATGTAGACCTTGTAACGGGCCTCCACCGGCGCGTAGCGCACGCTTTCGATCAGCTCACGGATGTCGGCGACGCCGGTGCGCGAGGCGGCGTCCATCTCCATCACGTCCTGATGGCGGCTCGCGGCGACGGCGGCGCAGTGGACGCCCTCCTCCGGCATATCGACCGTCGGGCCTGCGTCGGCCCCGTCCTTGGGTTCGTAATTGAGGGCGCGGGCGAGGATGCGGGCGGTTGTCGTCTTCCCGACACCGCGGACCCCCGTTAGGATGAAAGCATGGGCGATGCGCCCTGAAGCGAACGCGTTCCGCAGGGTGCGGACCATCGCGTCATGGCCGATCAGGTCCTCAAACCGGCGCGGACGGTATTTGCGCGCAAGGACCTGGTATTCGGCGGGCTCGGAGGGTGTGGCGAGGTCTTCGCTCATCGGCCTTCTATAAACACCCGCTCATCCCGGCGAAAGCCGGGACCTCACGCCACGGGCTCGGCGCTGAGCCGCAGGAGGTCCCGGCTTTCGCCGGGATGAGCGGGTTTTCTAGAGGTGGAGGAACCGGAGCGACCCGCGTCGAAACTCGTTACGGCT
>JBCBJX010000002.1:0-89744 GCA_038522735.1 Pseudomonadota bacterium | reverse complement strand
TGGGGCGTTTTAAGAAGCTGGCTAGGGCAAACTTGCCTCAGTTTTCAGACGTTCAATCTAGTGAACGCTAAGGCAGCCTTGGGCCGATCTCGGCCTTTGAGCTGATTTATGGGTCCTGAGCCTGGAAACGCTTTGTCGCTCTGGCGGGTCATGAAAGCTTCGAGACCAATTGATCGCCGCCGCCGCGGGCGACGCAGTCCGCACCTCACCGAGGGGTGAGCGGTCAGTTCAGATCGCTTCGGAGCGGGGGCCGTGGGCTGTCATACGAAAGATAGACGTGCTTCACCTCGAACAATCAATGAACGCCGGCGAAAGCGGGCGCAGTCAGTCGGGAGGACGCCATGGCCGTTGTCGGTTTCATCGGACTGGGAAACATGGGCGGCCCCATGGCCGCGAACCTTGCGAAGGCGGGGCATAGCGTCCGCGCGACGGATCTTTCCATCGGCGCGATCGACAAGGCGGTCGAGGCGGGGTGCGAGAAAGCCGACGGGGTCGCGGGCGCCGTGCGCGAGGCCGACGTCGTCGTCACCATGCTGCCGGCGGGACCGCACGTGAAATCCGTCTACGGCGACGGGTACGGCGTCTTCGCGAATGCGAGGCCCGGCGCGCTCTTCATCGACTGTTCGACCATCGACGTTCAGAGCGCGCGGGAGACGATCGCGGCGGCGACGGAGAAGGGCTTCAAGATGGTCGACGCGCCGGTCTCCGGCGGCGTCGCGGCGGCGACCGGCGGGACGCTCACCTTCATGGTCGGCGGCGCGGCGGACGCCTTCGAGGCGGCTAAGCCCGTCCTTCAGGGCATGGGGAAAACCATCGTCCACGCGGGCGCGCCCGGGAACGGTCAGGTCGCGAAGATCGCCAACAACATGCTCCTTGCGATCTCCATGATCGGCACCTGCGAGGCCTTCCATCTGGCGGAGAAACTCGGCCTCGACGCCCAGACCTTCTTCGACATCTCCTCGAAAGCGTCGGGCCAGAGCTGGTCGATGACGAGCTACTGCCCGGCGCCGGGGCCCGTGCCGGCGGCGCCCTCCAACCGCGCCTACCAGCCGGGTTTCGCCGCGGCGATGATGCTGAAGGACCTCCGCCTCGCTCGCGAGGCGGCGAACGGCGCGAAGGTTTCAACGCCCCTCGGCGCACAGGCGGAGGCGCTCTACGCGCTGATGGAGGCGGCCGGCGCCGACGGGCTCGATTTTTCCGGCGTCATGAAGCTGATCGACGGATCGCTCCCGCGTTAGGCGGAAAAAACCCGTCCGTAATAGTCGGATTTCCGGGCCGTAGTATCCCCTGTGCGGGCTTCTACGGATGAAACTGCCTGCGCGACGTTCGTAAGTCCCGAGAACGGAAGCAGAGGATCGCCCGTGCGATCCGCCGTCGATGGGGAGTAGAGCCATGAAATCCGTTCGCACCATTCTCACAGCCGGCGTCGCCGCCGCAGCGATCGCAACTCCGATCCCGGTCGCCGCGGAGGAGCCGATCGCCCAGGCGGGCGATTTCCTGATCCGGTTGCGCGCGATCGGCATCCTGCCGAAGGAGGGGGCTGACATTACGGTGATCGGCGGCGATGTGGAGATCGAGGACAAGTGGGTCCCCGAGATCGACTTCAGCTATTTCGTCACAAACAACATCGCCTTCGAACTGATCGCCGCCTCCGCGAGCCATACCGTGACCGCGGTCGACACCGCCGTGGGCGACGTCTACTTGGGCGAAGTCCGACACATCCCTCCGACCCTGCTTGTTCAATACCATCAACAGGGTCTCGGCCCGGTGAAGCCTTATGTGGGCGTCGGCGTCAATTATACGATCTTTCTTGAGAACGACGCGCCCGGCATCAATGTCGATTACGACCCGAGCGTGGGCTGGGCCGTTCAGATCGGTGCAGATTATCAGTTGACAGAGCGCTTCTTCGCAAACATAGATCTGAAATACATATCGATCAGTACCGATGCGGACTTGAACACGCCGGTCGGCGCCGTTCGGGCCGACGTCGATATCAATCCGGTGGTCGCCGGTTTCGGGGTCGGCGTCCGGTTCTGACCTGAAAGCCCCCACGGCGTCCGAAACTCCGCGCACCCGGCGGCTTTCGTCGGGGCGCTTTGCCTTTCGAGGCGGTCGTATACGTTAGGCGCGCATTTGCGGAGCCTCGACCATGACGACCAACACCCTTTCCATCCGCCAGTCCGACCCGTCGGTCACGCCAGATCCGGAGGCGTTCCCGAAACTGACGGACCGGCAGATCGAGGCGATCGCCGCCGTCGCCACGCGCCGCCGGACCTGCAAGGACGGCGAGGCGCTCTGGGAGCTCGGCGATAAGGACGCGTCTTTCTATGTCGTCGAGAGCGGCGCCGTCGCCATCGTCCAGCCCCGAGCCAACGGCCAGCCGCGCCATATCGTGACGCACGTCGCCGGAGGTTTCACCGGTGATGTGGATGTCCTGACCAACGCCGCCGCGGTCGTCGGCGGGATCGCCGAGGGCGAGACGACGGTGCTTGAGGTCTGCCCCCAGGCCTTGAAACGGCTCATCGTCACGGACTCCGGGCTCTCGGACCTTATCCTGAGCGCTTTTCTCGCCCGCCGCCGCGCGCTGATCGCCGGCGGGCTCGGCTCGTCCATGGTGATCGGTTCGCGCTTCCAGCCGGATTCCTTCCGTATCCGCGAGTTTCTGGAGCGCAATTCCAGGCCCTTCCAGTGGATCGATCTGGAGACGGCGGACAATATCTCCGAGCTGCTCGACGGCTTCGGCATCAGCCCCGACGAGACCCCCGTCGTCGTCGACAGCGTCGGCAACGTCTACCGCAATCCGTCGAATGCGGACATCGCCGAAGGGCTCGGGCTCTCTACGGTCAACACGGACAAAATCTACGATATTGTCGTTGTCGGCAGCGGGCCGGCGGGGCTTGCAGCGTCGGTCTACGCCGCATCGGAAGGCCTCGACGTCGTGACGCTGGAGGCGACGGCGCCCGGCGGGCAGGCCTCGACCTCCTCGAAGATCGAGAACTATCTCGGCTTTCCAACGGGGATTTCCGGGCGCGATCTCGCCCAGCGCGCCTATGTGCAGGCGGAAAAATTCGGCGCGCACGTCGTCTCCGAGCGCGCGGCCCTGTCGCTCGATTGCTCGGGGCCCGTCTTCGCCGTCGGCTCGGGCGAGCACGCCGTGCGCGGGCGCTCGGTCGTCGTCGCGACCGGGGCGCAGTACCGCAAGCTGCCGCTCGCGAACTGCGAGCGCTTCGAGGGCCGCGGGATCTATTACGGCGCGACGGGCATGGAGGCGGCGATGTGCGCCGGCGAGGAGGTCGTGGTCGTCGGCGGGGGCAATTCGGCCGGGCAGGCCGCCGTCTTCCTCTCCGGCCATTCGAAGCGCGTTCACGTCTGCATCCGGTCCGACAGCCTCGACCGAACCATGTCGCGCTATCTTATCTCCCGGATCGATTCGATCCCGAACATCGAGTTCCATCCCCATACGGAGGTGACGGCGCTCGAGGGCGACGAGGCGCTCGCCTCCGTGACCCTGACGAACAACAAGACCGGCGCGGCGGTGGAGAACGCCGCGCGCCACGTCTTCGTCTTCATTGGGGCGGCGCCCAACACCCGCTGGCTCGACGGCTGCGTCGCCCTCGACCAGAAGGGCTTCGTTCTCACCGGGCCCGATATCCCCGCGGAGGAGCTGGCGGCGGGCGACTGGGCCGGCCGCGCGCCGTTTCTTCTGGAGACGTCGAAGCCGCGGGTCTTCGCTGTCGGCGACGTGCGATCGGGCTCGACGAAGCGGGTCGCTTCGGCGGTCGGGGAGGGCTCGATTTCCGTCGCCATGGTGCACCGGGCGCTCGCCGACGCGTGATTTCGACGTAAATCAAATCCTGACGCCCCGCTCTCGCCGTTTTTCGATGGCGGAAGGGCGACCGCATCACTGAGGGAGAACCCGAATGATTGATTTGACGACCATCCGCTCTGCGTCCTTCGCCGCGCTCGCCGGCGTTTCCGTCTTCGCGCTCGCCGCCTGCGGCGGCGACGGCGGCTCGGAGGAGAAATCCTCAGAGGAACAGGCTGAAGAGGTCCGCGAAGAGGCCGAGGAGATGGCGCAGGAAACGCGGGAAGCCGCTGCGAACGTTCGCGACGAGGCCGAAGACGCGGCGGACGAGGCCGGCGAGGCGTTGTCCGAAGCCGCCGAAGGCGCGCGCGAGGCCGGGGATGAAGCCCGCGATGCGGCGAACGACGCCATGGACGGCGCGAAGGCCGCCGCCTCGGACATGAAAGCCGCGGCGAGCGACGCGATGCAGAAGGCAGAGGACACGGCCAAACAGGCCGCCGGCGATATGAAGGATGCCGCTGCGGGCGCCGCCGCTTCAGCCGCCGGCGCCGCCCAGTCCGCCGCCGGCGCCGTCTCCGACGCCGCGCGGGAGGCGTACACGAACCTCACCGGCGACCCGCAGGCCGGCAGACGCGTCTTCACCAAATGCATGGCGTGCCATGTGGTGCAGGAAGGCGTGAACCGGGTCGGCCCGTCGCTCTACAACATCGTCGGGCGCGAGGCCGGCAAGGTCGACGGCTTCCGCTATTCCGACGCCAACGCCAACTCCGGCATCACGTGGACCGAGCCGGTGCTCTTCGTTTACCTCGAAGATCCGCAAGGCTATCTGCCCGGCACCAAGATGGCGTTCCCCGGCCTGCCGAAAGCCCAGGACCGCGCCGACGTCATCGCCTATCTGAAGTCGGCGTCCGAGTAAGCCGCTTCACAGATCCGCTGTTCAGAAAGCCGTCGGGCCGCGCGCCCGGCGGCTTTTTTGCGCCGGACGCGCAGGTTTCTCGCGTATGGAGGCGGCGTCAAAGCGGAATATCGCGCCCTGCGGGCCTGAATTGCCACCCCGGGCGGCGCTTGCCATAACCCGCCCGACCAGGACCGCCCGCTGGAAGGATCACCTATGGAAACCCACGTCGTCCGCGCCCGTCCGTCCAAGGACAAGCTTCCCCGCGAAGAGCAGCTCGCCTGGAAAATCGCGCAGGTCGCGGCCGACCCGGTGGCCGTCGACGACGACTGCCTCGACATGATCATCAACCGGATCATCGACAACGCCTCGGTCGCGATCGCGTCGCTCAACCGCGGGCCGATCAAGTCCGCCCGCGCCATGGCGAGGGCGCACCTGCGCTCCGGCGGCGCGACGCTCTTCGGCGCCCCGGCCGGCGAAACGGTGCATGCGGAGTGGGCTGCGTGGGCGAACGGCACTGCGGTGCGCGAACTCGACTTCCACGACACGTTTCTGGCGGCGGATTATTCGCACCCGGGCGACAACATCCCGCCGATCCTCGCCGTCGCCCAGCAGTGCGGCAGGGGCGGCGCGGACCTGATCCGCGGGATCGCCACGGGTTATGAAATCCAGGTCAATCTCGTGAAGGCGATCTGTCTGCATGAGCACAAGATCGACCACATCGCCCATATCGGTCCGTCGGCGTCGGCGGGCGTCGGATCGCTTCTCGGGCTTGATCCGGAGACGATCTATCAGTCGGTCCAGCAGGGCCTCCACTGCACGGTGACGACCCGCCAGTCGCGCAAGGGCGAGATTTCGACCTGGAAGGCGTTCGCCCCCGCCTACGCCGGCAAGACGGCGATCGAGGCGGTCGACCGCTGCATGCGGGGCGAGGGCGCGCCGTCGCCGATCTATGAAGGCGAGGACTCGGTCATCTCCTTCATCCTCAACGGTCGCACGGCGCGCGATCAGGGGAACTCTCCGTACGAGCCCGAATACCACGTGCCGCTGCCGGGGCGCGGCGAAGCAAAGCGCGCCATTCTGGAGACGTACACGAAGGAGCACTCCGCGGAGTACCAGTCCCAGGCGCTGATCGATCTTGCGTTCCGCATGGGCCGGGAGATCGAGGGGCGGGGCGGCTTCGAGAAGGTGAAGTCGATCGTTCTGCACACCTCCCACCACACGCATTATGTGATCGGAACGGGCTCCGGCGACCCGCAGAAGATGGACCCGAACGCCTCGCGCGAAACCCTCGACCACTCGATCATGTACATCTTCGCCGTCGCCCTGCAGGACGGGGAGTGGCACCATGTGAAGTCCTATGCGCCGGAGCGCGCGAAGCGCGAGGACACGGTGCGCCTCTGGCATAAGATCTCCACCGTCGAGGACCCGGAGTGGACGCGCCGCTACCACTCTCCCGACCCCAATGAAAAAGCCTTCGGCGCCCGCGTCGTCGTCACATTCGAGGACGGCTCGGAGCTTGTCGACGAGCTTGGCATCGCGAACGCCCACCCCTTCGGCGCGCGCCCCTTCACGCGGCCGGAGTACGTCCAGAAGTTCAGGACCCTGACGGAGGGCATCCTGGAGCCCGCCGAAAGCGAGCGCTTCCTCAACCTCGTCCAGCGCCTGCCGGACCTGTCGCCGGAGGACGTTCGGGCCCTCAATCCGGTCGCCCCGGCGGGCTTCCTTGAGGAGAACCCGGCCAAGGGAATTTTTTAGACCGGCCCGGCTCACCGGTCGCCCGGCAAGGAGCGTTCATGAACGAAGTTTTTCTATTCGCAGCGATCCTGATCGTCTTTGCGGGGATCTTCTACTTTCGCGTCTTCAAGCTCCGACAGGAGAAGAAAGGCGGCGACCCGCACGCCGGGTCGGGCGTGATCGTCGACGCCGGATCGTCGAAGCACGAACCGGCGGACGGCGGCGATGGCGGGGGCGGCGATGGCGGCGCGGACTGAGCGCCCCGAGCACACAGGAGATCGATAATGCTCTTCACACAGAAAACGCCGACCGAGAAACGCGAAGCCTTCCGCGATCTGCTGGAGGACGGAAGGCTGCATCAGGTTCCGGGCGCGTTCTCGCCCTTCGTCGCGCAGATGATCGAGCGCAAGGGCTATGAGGCGGTCTATATCGGCGGGGCGATGCTGACGGCCGATCTCTGCCTGCCGGATATCGGCGTCGCGACGCTCTCGGAGTTCGCCGACCGGGGCGAGCAGATCGCCCGCGTCACCGACCTGCCGGCCTTCATCGACATCGACACGGGCTTCGGCGAGCCGATGAGCGCGGCTCGGACCGTCCGCATGCTGGAGGAAAAGGGCCTTTCCGGCTGCCATATCGAAGACCAGGTGATGCCGAAGCGCTGCGGGCACCTTGACGGCAAGGAGATCGTCGAGACGGACGTGATGGTGCAGCGGGTGCGCGCCGCGGTGGACGCGAAGCGCGATCCGAACTTCGTCGTTATCGCCCGCTCCGACGCCCGCGCGGTGGAAGGCCTCGACAAGGCGATCGACCGCATGAGGGCCTATGTGGACGCGGGCGCCGACATGATCTTCCCCGAGGCGATGGCGTCGGAGAAGGAGTTCGAAGCCGTCCGCGAAGCGATCGACGTTCCGATCCTCGCCAACATGACCGAGTTCGGAAAATCCCGGCTCCTGACGCGTAAGGAGCTGGAGGACCTCGGCTTCAACCTGGTCATCTACCCGGTGACGACCTTCCGCCTCGCCATGCACGCCGTGGAGGAGGGCCTCGACCACATCAAGGAGGCTGGCGACCAGAACGCCATCCTCGACCGCATGCAGCACCGCAAAGTCCTCTATGATTATCTGCGATATGAGGAGTATTCGAAATTCGATCAGGACATCTTCAATTTCACGGTCGCGGATACGCCGACGGAGTGAGGGAATGAGCGCGCCGCCGTCCTTCGCGACGCCGGGCTGCGCCCGGCTCCTCAGGACGAAGAGTGCTCTGAGAAGAACGGGGCTGTCTTCACCCGGAGGAGCCGCCGCGAGGCGGCGTCTCGAAGGGCGGCGGCTCCTCAGGACGAGGATGGCCGGTGCCTTCGTCCTGAGGAGCTGCGAAGCGGCGTCGCGAAGGACGGCCGCGCGTAAGGAGTTTGGAATGACGTTCGCCCGGAGCCTGACGCCCCCTTATTACGCCGTGGTCTTTACAAACCGGCTCGCCGACGACGCAGGGTATGCGGAGACGGCCGCGGCGATGGGGGAGCGGGCGCTTAAGCACCCGGGCTGCCTCGGCCACGAAAGCGCGCGGGACGACAGGGGTTTCGGGATCACCGTCTCCTATTGGCGCGACGAGGCGGCGATCCTCTCCTGGAAAGCCGATGTCGAGCACCGGGCCGCGATGGCCGAGGGGATCGACCGCTTTTACGAGCACTACGAACTGCGGGTCGCGAAAGTGGAGCGCGCCTACTCCGGCCCGCACGGACGATCGATCGAAAACCGGGGCGCTGAAGCCTGGGACATGCGTTGAGAAAGGGCAGGGAGCCATGAGCGACGAAGACATCAAATACGGCCTCGCGGGGGTGATCACCGACACGACCGCCGTCTCGAAGGTCATGCCGGAATCGAACTCGCTGACCTATCGCGGCTACCGCGTGCAGGATCTCGCGACCGAGTGCCGCTTCGAGGAGGTCGCCTACCTCATCCTGCAGGGGGAGTTGCCGAATAAAGATCAGCTCGCGGAGTTCGACGCGCTGGAGAAATCCCGCCGCGGGCTCTCGGACAACCTCATCGGCATGATGCGGCGCTTTAACAAGGACGCCCACCCGATGGACACGCTCCGCACGGCGATCTCCTTTCTCGGGCAGGAAGACGGCGAGGCGGGGGAGTCCTCGCCCCAGGGCCTGATGAACAAGTCCGTCCGCATGCTCGCGAAAATCCCCGAAATGGTCGCTGTCGACTATCGCCTGCGCAAGGGCCTAGACCCGATCGCGCCGGACCGCTCGCTCGGCTTTTCGGAGAACTTCTTCCACATGTGCTTCGGCGAGGTTCCGGCGCCGGAAGTCGTCAAGTGCTTCGACATCTCCATGACGCTCTATGCGGAGCATTCCTTCAACGCATCGACGTTCACGGCCCGCGTCGTCGCGTCCTCGCAATCGGATATCTATTCCGCGGTCGTCGGCGCCGTCGGCTCCCTGAAAGGTCCGCTCCATGGCGGCGCCAACGAAGCGGTGATGCACATGCTGACGGAGGTCGGCTCGCCCGATAAGGCGAAGGCGTGGATGCTCGACGCCCTCGCGACCAAGAAGAAGATCATGGGCTTCGGCCACCGGGTCTATCGTTCGGGCGACAGCCGCGTTCCGACCATGACCGACGCCTACAAGAAAATGGTCGACGTGATCGGCACGGACGAAGCGAAAAAATACTGGGAGATGAGCCGCATCCTCGACGAGACGATGGTCGCCGAGAAAGGCATCTACCCGAACCTCGATTTCCCCGCGGGGCCCTCCTATTACCTGATGGGCTTCGAGATCCCGATGTTCACGCCGATTTTCGTCATGAGCCGGATCACCGGCTGGGCCGCCCATGTGATGGAGCAGCTCGCCGACAACAAGCTCATCCGTCCGCTTTCGGCCTATACCGGGGTGAAGGAACGGGACGTGCCGGCGATCGGAACCCGCTGAGCGGGCGTCCGGCGTCCCTCGGGCGGGCGGTTGCGTCCCGCTCAGAAAAAGCGCACCCCGCGAACGCGAGACGCAAGGGAGCCGTTATGGCCTACGAGTGCATCAAGACCGAAACCGACGGCGCGGTGGGGATCATCACCCTCGACCGGCCGGACGCCCTCAACGCCTTCAATCTCCAGCTGATGGACGAGCTGACGGCGGCCCTCAAAGCCTATGAGGCGGACGAGGCGGTCGGCTGTATCGTGATCACGGGCTCGGAGAAGGCCTTCGCCGCCGGCGCCGACATCAAGGAGATGGCGGAGAAGACCTTCATCGAGGCCTACACGCAGGACTTCATCACGGCGAACTGGGAGACGGCGTCGCGCTGCCGTAAGCCGGTGATCGCGGCGGTCGCGGGCTACGCCCTCGGCGGCGGCTGCGAGCTCGCCCTCATGTGCGATTTCATCATCGCCGCGGACAACGCGAAGTTCGGCCAGCCGGAAATCACCATCGGCGCCATGCCGGGAGCCGGCGGCACCCAGCGCCTCGCGCGCTATGTCGGCAAGTCAAAGGCGATGGACATGTGCCTCACCGGCCGGATGATGGATGCAGAGGAGGCCGAGCGCTGCGGCCTCGTCAGCCGCGTGGTGCCGAAGGGCGAGCTGCGTGAAACGGCGATCGACGCGGCGAAAAAGATCGCCGGATTTTCCCGCCCGATCGTGATGATGACGAAAGAATCCGTGGACCGCGGTTACGAAGTTTCATTGGCCGAGGGCGTGCGCTTCGAGCGCCGGCTCTTCCACTCGGTCTTTGCGACGGAGGACCAGAAGGAAGGCATGGCCGCCTTCGTCGAAAAGCGGAAGCCGAACTTCAAGAACAAGTAGCCGGCTGTCAGTCCTCTGAAGGCTCGTCTGCGTCTTCCTTTGGGTCGCAGGCGGAAGAAACAATCGCCCACTCGTCCGTATCGAGATAGGGAAACCCGTCCGCGTCCGGCAGAGCGCGATCGCGCGCAGCCTTGATGCGGTCCTTGGTGTTCGGATGGGTGCTCAGCCAGTCGGAGAGGCGCTCCTCATCCGCGTCCTCGTCGGCTTCCTCATCGGGCTCGATATCGGCGATCGCTTCAAAAGCGCGCGCGAGGGAGGCGGGGTCGAGGCCGGTCGCCTCCATGATCTCGAAGGCGACGGCGTCGGCGTCCTCCTCCTGGACGCGCGAGTAGCGCAGCTGGTTCAGCTGACCGCCGACGAGGATCGCCTGCTGGGCGACGCCGGAGCCGCCGGTCACGATTTCAAGGAGCGTCGAGAGTCCCGCGTTCCGGTAGATCGTCTGCATGCCGTGGCGCTCTTTTACATGGCCCAGCTCATGGGCCATGACGGCGAAGAACGCCTCCTGATCGTTTTCCAGCGCCTCGACGAGACCGCGGGTCGCTTTCACGCGGCCGCCCGGAAGGGCGAGGGCGTTCGGCATGCGGGTGCGGACGAATTCGAAGCGGATGGGAAAGCCGACGTCTGCGCGCTCGGCCATATCGTTGAGGCGCTGTTCGATGAGGGCGTCGGCTTCGGCAGCCTTGCAGGACCGGAGCAGGAGGCTGATCTGGGCGTCGAGATTTTCGCCGATCTGAATTTCAAGTTTCGGATCAGTCGCGCGGGCGAGGGGGCCGGAAGCGGCGGGGACGCCGAAAAAGAAAAGCCAGCCGAAGCCGGCCGCCGCGGCCACAAGCGCCGCGACGAGGGCGATGAAGCGCCGGCGGGCGCGGGTCCCGTCGAAAAGTTCGGGCGCGGCGCGCCGGATCGCCGCCGCCCCGTTCGTCCCGATGACGAGGGCCGCGCCGGGCGCCGTCTTCGAGGAGAGGCGGAGGCCGCCGTTCGGCGCGGGCGCCGCGTCGAGCCGCCCATAGGGCCAGAGGTGCGCGCCGTCCGCGGCCTCGAACGCGACGCCCTCGGCGGTTAAGCGCACCTCGGCGTCATGGGCGCGGGCCGACGCGCCGTCGTAATAGACGCCCGAGAAGCTCTCTTCGCCCGTCACGCCGCCTCCGTCAGAAATTCGCTGCGATGTCGAGGCCGTCGGCGAGGCCTTCGCCGGTGCCGGGCGTCCTCTCCTTGCTTTGCTTGATCGCGTTGAAATCGATCTCTCCGATGACGGACATGCGGTTGGCATACCGTTTCCAGAGGCGCATCTGGGCGGGCATGAGGCCGACGCCGAGGGTGAAGGTGATCAACAGAAGGTTGGTGATCGTCAGCTCGATCATGTCGATGGTGCTGAAGCGCGAGGTGAGCCGCGCTTCGCCGAGCCCGATGCTTTTCGTGATCCGTCGGGTCATGACCGCCTCGTGCCAGGCCGCGACAACGCCGATGAAAAGCGCGAACGGAATAAGCGTCGCGTAGATTGTGATCACGACGCCGATGTCCGGCGTCACGCTCTCCGCCATCTCTTCGAGGGAGACGACGCTCGTGAACAGCGCGATCCACCCGATATAGCCGATGAGCCCGCCGATCCAGGCGACGGCGAAGCTCTTGTAGACCGGCTCCGCTTTGGCTTCCGGCGTGTCCTCGAACCGGATCGGTTCGCTGCCGTAATAGGCGTTCGCCCACATGCGGCGCGAAAGGCGGACCCGGGCGGCCGGTCCGAACCATCCGAAGGTGATCCCGGTGAGGAGGATATAACCGAGATTCACGAAGCCGTAGGCGATCGAAGAGCCGGTCTGGGCGAAGCGCACGCCGCGATATGTCGTCCGCGAGAGGTGGTAGCGGCGGGCGAGAAAGATCGCCGTGCCGATCAAAGCGAACATGACGATGTAAAGGAGCGTCAGGGCGACCACGAACCCGATTTCGCCGAGGAGGAGCTGGCTTGCGAACAGAAACGCGATGAAAGGAACAGCGAGAACGACCGTCGCGATGACGAAGCCGACGAAAAGCTCCAGCCCCTTGCCCGTGTAGACTAAAGGCTCGCCCTCATAGGTCGTCTCGGACCAGAGGCGGCGCCGGAAATGGGTGCGCCCCCAGAACCGGAACAGGGTCAACGTGACGATGTTCAGAAGAAACGTGTAGAAACCGATCCACAGCATCGGACCGATGCGCGAATCGTTGCGCACGCCGTGCGCTGATTGATGCTGATCCATGGGGAGCCCCCTCTCTTCGTCGTATGGCGAGAGAGGATGGCCGGCCTCCCGCAACGCGTCAAATCGCGGCCGCCCGCCCGGAGCGGCCCATTTGACCGTCGCCGCCAAACTGTTTCCAAGAGCCTGATGGACGAGGTTTTATTTGCGGCCGCCCTAATCGGCGCCCTCGGCGTCGGTGCCCAGTGGTTCGCCTGGCGGCTTAATCTGCCCGGCATCGTCCTGATGGCGGCGGCGGGGCTCATCGCGGGGCCCGGCCTCGGCGTTCTGCGGCCTGAGGAGGCTTTCGGCGACGTCTATCGGCCGATGATCTCCCTTGCTGTCGCGATCATCCTCTTCGAGGGCGGGCTCAGCCTCAATTTTTCCGAGATCAAGGGCGTCTCGCGCGGGATCTTTCGCCTGGTCCTGCCCGGCGTGCCGCTCGCCTGCGCCTTCGGAGCGGTCGCCGGCGTCTATGCGGCGGGGCTCTCGGTGCAGTCGGCGCTCCTCTTTGCGGGCGTGCTGATCGTCACGGGGCCGACGGTCATCATCCCGCTCCTCCGGCAGGCGCGGCTCGACGGGCGGCCGTCGGCGCTCCTCAAATGGGAGGGCATCATCAACGACCCGATCGGGGCGCTCCTCGCGGTCATCCTCTTTGAGGTGATCGCCATCGCCGGGGCCCACGGATCGATGGGCGGGCTCATCGCGTCCCTCGTCCTCGGTTCGGGCGTCCTCTGCGTCTTCGGCTGGGTGTTCGGCTCGGCGGTCGCGGCGTTCTTCCGTCGCGGCTGGGCGCCGGAGCACCTGAAGGCGCCGATCCTCTTCGTCCTCGTCATTCTCGCCTTCATCGTCGGCAACGGGGTGCAGGAGGAGGGGGGCCTCATCGCCGTCACCGTGATGGGGGTGCGCCTCGGCAACGCCCGGCTCGCCTCGATCACGGACCTCAGGCGTTTCAAGGAGACGGTGACGATCCTCCTCGTCTCCGGCGTCTTCGTCATGCTGACGGCCAATCTCGACCGGGCGACCCTCGCGCTCCTAGACTGGCGGGCCGCGGCTTTCGTCGCCGCGATGCTGTTCATCGTCCGGCCGGCCGCCGTGCTGATCGCGACCATGTGGTCGGGGGTCTCGTGGGCGGAGCGCGGCTTCCTCGCCTGGATCGCGCCGCGGGGCATCGTCGCCGTCGCGATCTCGGAGTTGTTCGCCTCGAAAATGGTCGAGGCGGGCTACGAGGACGCGGTCCTCATCCCGCCGCTCGCCTTCGCCATGGTGTTCGCGACCGTCGTTCTGCACGGGTTTTCGATCGCGCCGCTCGCCCGCGCTCTCGGGCTCGCTTATGCGGGCCGACCCGGGGTCCTCATTGTCGGGGCTTCGCCCTTCGCCGCGTCGCTCGCGAAAAAACTGAAAGAGATGGGCGAGACGGTTCTCATCGCCGATTCCAGCTGGCGCCGGCTGCGCGCCGCCCGCCTCGCCGATATTCCGACCTATTACGGAGAAATCCTCTCCGAGGCGACGGAGCATCATCTTGAATTCAACCGGTACGGAACGCTTCTCGCTCTCGGCGGCAACGAGGCCCATAACGCCCTCGTCGCCGGCGATCTCGCGCCGGAGATCGGTCGCGCGCAGGTTTATCAGTTTACGTCGCGCCCTGGCGACGATGAAGACCGCCGCGCGTTTTCCCGCACCCTGCAGGGGCAGCCCTTCATCCGGGCAGGGATAGGGTTCGAGGACATGATGCGCCGTCATTACGCGGGCTGGGTTTTCCAGCGCACCCGGCTGACGGACGCTTACGGGCCGAAAGACCTGCGCGCCGATCTCCCCGAAGACGCGCTGATCGTCGGTTTCGTCAAAAAGTCCGGCGAACTCGTCTTCCAGTCCGACGCCGCCCCGATTGAACCCGCCGTCGGCGACACGGCTCTCGTTTACCTCGACCAGGCGGCCGCCGACGAGCGGCGCAAGGCCCGCGAGGAGGCCGAGCGCGCGGAAAAAGAGGCCGACGACGCCGAGAAGCCGGCCGAAGAGGACGCTTAAACCCGCTTTAAGGGAAAGAGCGCTACCCATGGTCGGAGTTTCGAACCTTGGGACAGCTTCACGTGCTTAATGCGGGCCAACAGACGACCGCGAAACCGAACCTGCTCGGCGCCTACGCCTCGAGCATGGGCGACGCCGTCCGTCGTCACCGCTCCAATGTCGCGCTGAAGGCGGCCGCGGTCCGCACCCAGCTCGCCCACCGGGCGCGCAACGAGTTCGTGGCCAACATGAACCACGAGCTTCGCACGCCCCTCAACGCGATCATCGGCTTCGCCGGCATGCTGCGCGAAGCCGAGGATCTCGGGCTTTCGGTCCAGAAGCGCGACGAATACTGCGTGTTCGTTCTCGACAGCGCCCACCGGCTGCTTGATCTCCTCGGTCGCGTCCTTGATTTCGCCGCCCTTGAAAGCGGGCGGTTTCAGCCCGAAGCGCAGCCGCTCGACCTCATCGCGCTGGTCTCTGAGGCGGTGCGTGAGATGCACCCGAACGTCTCTGTTTCCGTGGAGATGACGCGGGCGACGGCGAACGCCGACCCGTCCGCCGTCGTGAAGGTGCTCGACCATCTCCTGCGCAATGCGGCGAAGTTCGCAGGCGACGGCGCGAAAGCCGTCGTTCGCATCGCCGGCGCCGAGGACGGAACGCTGTGGGTGTCGGTCGAAGACGACGGCGTCGGCATGAGCCGCGAAGAGCTCGCGATCGCCCTTGACCCGTTCACGCAGGTCTCTTCCGGCCTCGACCGGCTGCATGACGGCATCGGGCTCGGCCTCACCCTGTCGCGCATGTATGTCGAGGCGATGGGCGGCAAACTGGTCGTCCGGTCCCAGAAAGGCCGCGGCACGCAGGCCGCTTTCTCGCTTCTCGCGACTACGGAAAAGCCGCAACCGACCGACGTCGTCGCGACGATCGCCGCCGTCCGCGGCGGTCTGGACGCCGAGGCCCCGACGGCGCCGCCGCCCCCGGTCGCCGCGCCCGCCGCGCGTCAGGAAACGCCGCCGGCTTCGCCGAGCGACGACGCCGCTTACGACGCCGAAGCCGATGATGATCTCGAAGCGCTGTTCCGGGAGTCCGGCGCCGCCGACGATGATCTCGACGGCATTTTGAACGCCCTCGACGACGGCGCGTTCGACTCCGATATCGGCGAGGAACCCGCGGCCGCCGAACAGGTCGCCGACTCCGAGCCTGCGCGCCGCGCCGAGCCGGCGGCTGAACGATCGGCTGCGGCCTCGCTCACTGCGGAAGAGCTGCAGCGCAACACCACGCCCGAGATGGCGCCCTTCACCGATCCGGAAGCAGCTGACCCGGATCATCTGTTCACGTCAGGCGGTGTTTTCGACCCGGCCGCACTCTTCGAAGACGAAGAAGACGAAGAGCAGGACCTCGATGAAATTTTGAGCTCAGAGGAGAACGATCGTGGCGGACCTCGCTGAGATCTTGAACGACGAAACCGCGGCCCCGCCGCCCAAGGTCGCCGACTTCGACGTCGCCGAGGAGAATGTCTCCGAGGCCGAGGCGGTCGCCGCGAGCGGGCCTATCGGCCGCGTCGTCTCCGTCGCCGGCTCCTCGGCGATCGTCCTTCTGCAGAGCCAGCGGGCGGGTCAGCCGTATTCGCCTGAAATCGGCTCGGCGGTCGCGATCCGCACGAAGCGCACCTCCGTCATCGCCACCGTCGCCGGCCTTTCCGTCCCGGCGCCGAGCGGCCGCGACGGCGCCGAAGACGAGCTCTGGATCGTCGAAGTCGAACTGATCGGCGAGTACTTCGAAGGCCGCGAGGACGGCAAACCGCGTTTCACCCGCGGCGTCTCCTTCTACCCCTCGCTCGGCGACACGGTGGTCGTCGCGGAGGAAAAGGAGCTGCGCACCGCCTACGGCCTCAACAACTCCATGAACGTGCCGGTCGGGCGCCTGAAGCAGAACCTCTCGATCCCGGCCGTCCTCAGGCTGTCGGAGTTCGTGACGCGCCACGCCGCGATCGTCGGCTCGACGGGCTCTGGCAAGTCGTGCGCAACGGCGCTCATCCTCAACACCATCATCAACAAACTGCCGGAAGCGCACATCGTCGTCCTCGATCCGCACAATGAGTATGCGGCGAGCATGGGCGACCGCGCCGAGGTCGTGAACTCATCGACCCTCGATCTTCCGTACTGGATGCTGACCTTCGAGGAGCTCTGTGCGATCCTCTTCGTCGACGTGAACCCGGAGGAAGCCCGCAAGCAGATCGACATCCTCGCGGAGATCATCACCGCCGCGAAGCGCATGAACGCCTCCCAGGGCGAAGCGCAGGCCCGGCGCACGGTCGGCAATCAGGGTCCGACCGTCGACACCCCGTCGCCCTACCGCATCTCCGACGTCATCGGTTTCCTCGATTCAGCCCTCGGCAAACTCGACAACCGCCAGACGCTCGCACCTTATAAAGCGCTGAAGCAGCGCATCGAGTCGATCACCCAGGACGCGCGCTACGCGTTCATGTTCGGCCGGATCACGGTGCAGGACACGATGGCGGAGATCATCGCGAACCTCCTCCGCATCCCGACGAACGGGCGTCCGGTGACGATCCTCGAACTCGCCGGCCTGCCGGAAGCCGCGATCGACGTCGTCGTCGCCGCCGTCTCCCGCCTCATGTTCGAGTTCGGCCTCTGGTCGGGCGCCGCGGCGCCGGTGACCCTCGTCTGCGAGGAAGCGCACCGCTACATCCCGGCGGACACGAGCCGCGGCTTCGGGCCGGCGCGAAAGAACCTCGCACGCATCGCCAAGGAAGGCCGCAAATACGGCGTCTCGCTCATCGTCGTCTCCCAGCGCCCGTCCGATCTCGACCAGACGGTGCTCTCCCAGTGCAACACGATGGTCGCCATGCGGACGGTGAACGGCGGCGACTGCGAGGTGCTGCGCGCCTCGGTGCCGGAAGCCTCCAACGCCCTCATGGACGCGCTGCCGGCGCTTTCCGTCGGCGAGGCGGTGGTGCTCGGCGAGGGCGTGCAGATCCCGACGCGCATGCGCTTCGACGCCCTGTCGAAACAGCGCCTGCCGCGCTCGACCCGCGCCAATCTCCGCCAGGCGTGGACGACGCCGATGAGCGACGCGACCGTCGTCGAAGAGGCGATCGCCCGCTGGCGCACCGCCGGGCGCGGCTGACGGCTTTTAACTTTTCTGTCCGACAGATTAGGCTCTCCTCCATCCGAGGAGGGCCTTTTTCATGAAATTCATCGCGCTCGCCGCCGCCGCCTGGTGCGCCGCTTTTTCCGCATTCGCGGCCAACGACCCCATCGCCATCGTCATCCACGGCGGCGCTGGCGCGCTGGAGCGGGGTCGCTATACGGCCGAGGAAGAAGCCGCCCACCTGAAGGCGCTCGAGGAGGCGCGGGACGCGGGCTACGCGGTTCTGGAAAAAGGCGGGACCAGCCTCGACGCCGTCGTCGCCGCGATCACCCGGCTCGAAGACGACCCGAAATTCAACGCCGGCAAGGGCGCCGTCTTCACCAGCGAAGGGACGAACGAGCTTGACGCCTCGATCATGGACGGGGCGAGCCTCAACGCCGGCGCCGTCGCGGGCGTCACGCGGGTGAAGAACCCGATCCTCCTCGCCCGCGCCGTCATGGAGAGCTCCGTTCACGTGATGATGGCCCGCGAGGGCGCCGAGACGTTCGCAGAAGAGCAGGGGCTCGAATTCGTCGATCCAAAATATTTCTACACGGAGCGCCGCTGGAAGAGCTTCAAGCGGGCCCAGGAGAAGGCGAAGAAAGGCGCGAGCCTGCCCGCCGAATTCAAATACGGCACCGTCGGGGCCGTCGCCCTCGACCGGGCGGGCAACCTCGCGGCCGGGACGTCGACGGGCGGCATGACCTACAAGCGCTGGGGTCGGGTCGGGGATTCGCCGATCATCGGCGCCGGGACCTATGCGGATAATAAGTCGTGCGGCGTCTCGGCGACCGGCTGGGGCGAGTATTTCATCCGCCTGACGATCGCCCGCGATATCTGCGCCCAGGTCGAGTACGGCGGTAAATCCGTCGAGGACGCTGCGAACGACGTCATCTTCAACCGCCTCGACAAAACCGAAGGCGACGGCGGCGTCATCGTCCTCGGCGCGGACGGCGACATCGCGGCGCCCTTCAACACCGCCGGCATGTTCCGCGCCTGGCGCAAGGAAGGCGAGACGCCGTTCGTCGCGATTTACGGGGAGGAGTGAGGTCGGATCGCCCGCTTCGGTTCCTGCGTCCATCCTTCGAGACGCGGCTTCGCCGCTCCTCAGGATGAGCCTATCACCTGTTGAAAGAAGAGCTTCAGCTCATCCTGAGGAGCCGGGAGGAGCCCGGCGTCTCGAAGGATGGAAGCAGGAGCTGAGGCTAATTCCGCGCCTCAGCTCTCTTCGGAGCTGTCCGTCGTGTCTCCCGCCTCGACCGGCGTGCGCTGCGCGAAGTCATAGTCGTCGTCACAGCCGCATTCCTTGACGATGATGCAGCCGGACAGGGATGCGGCGGCGGCCGCGGCGGCGGCGATTTTCAGCAGACGGTTCATTGGCGGATACTCCTCGTTGCGCCCTGACCTCAGGAGAGGGCGAAACATGAACGATCCGCAATGTGCGCTGCGGTAAACCGCCCTATTCGCTCGTCAGGACGATCTTGCCCGTCGCCTTGCGCTCTTCAACGTCGCGCAACGCCTGGGCGGCGTCCTCCAGCGGGTAGCGCGCCGTCACCCGCGGGCGGATTTTTCCGGCCGCGTACATCTCCATCATCTCTTTGAGGTTCGCTCCGTGGGCCTTCGGGTCGCGCATGACGAATGCGCCCCAGAAGACGCCGACGATCTGGCAGCCTTTGAGGAGCGTGAGGTTGAGCGGCAGCTTCGGGATGCCGGCGGGGAAGCCGACAACGAGAAAGCGTCCCTCCCAGGCGAGGGCGCGTACGGCGGGTTCGGCGTAGGCGCCGCCGACCGCGTCGTAGACGACGTCGACGCCGTCCGCGCCGCCGAGGTCCTTCGCCGCGGCCTTGATGTCGTTCGAGAGCTGCTTCTGGGCGTCCCGGTCGAGATCGCCTTTCGGGTAGACGATCGCCGCGTCCGCGCCGAGCTCCTTGCAGAACGCCGCCTTTTCGTCGGACGAGACCCCCGCGATCACCTTCGCGCCCATGGCCTTGCCGAGCTCGATCGCCGCCGAGCCGACGCCGCCCGCCGCGCCGAGGATGAAGAGCGTCTCGCCCTCTTTGATCCGCGCCCGGTCTTTCAGGGCGTGGTGCGAAGTGCCGTAGGTCATAAGGAAGCCCGCGGCTTCATCGAAGGGCATGGCGTCGGGGATCTTCACCGCCGTCGTCTGATCGACGACCGCGTGGGTGGCGTAGCCGCCGGTCAGCATGCTCGCGAGGACCCGGTCGCCGACCTTCAGCGCCGTCACCCCGTCGCCGACCGCTTCGACGACCCCCGCCGCCTCGCCTCCGGGCGTGAACGGGCGCTCCGGCCGGAACTGATAAAGATCGCGAATGATGAGCGTGTCCGGAAAATTGACCCCCGACGCTTTTATCGAAATCAAAGCCTGACCCGGTCCCGGCGCCGGGGTTTCCTGTTCGATGATCGAAAGGGTCTCCGGCCCGCCCGGTTCGGCGCTGACGACGGCTTTCATGGAGCGTCTCCTCTGTGCATGCTGCGGCGCAAAAAAGTTGCGTCTTTCCGGCAAGTTACGCACGGTGCGCCGAATGAAAAAGCGCGCGGCGCAGCGACGCCGACGGGTCGGGAGGACAAGGCATGAGCGAAGCGACGGTCGGCGGCGCGAAGCCCGCCGCAGCGCCGGCGGCGGGCGCAGCCCAGAAATCAGGCGCGGCTTACAGCTACTATGTGCTCGTCCTTTTCACGCTCGTCTACACGTTCAATTTCATCGATCGTCAGATCATCGGGATCATCTCGCCGCTGATCAAACAGGATCTGGGGCTGAACGACGCGCAGCTCGGGGTGCTCAAGGGGTTCGCCTTCGCGCTCTTCTACACCGTGCTCGGCATTCCGATCGCGCGGATGGCGGACCGGATGAACCGGGTGACGATCGTCTCGGTCTCCCTCGCGCTCTGGTCGGGGTTCACGGCGATCTCCGGCGCGGCGCAGAACTTCACCCAGCTCGCGCTCGCGCGCGTCGGCGTCGGCGTCGGCGAGGCGGGCGGCACGCCGCCCTCGCACTCGGTGATCTCGGACTATTTCCCGCCGGAGAAGCGCCCGCAGGCGATGGCGATCTACGCCATGGGCATCCCCGTCGGGATCGCCCTCGGCTACTTCGCTTTCGCCTGGCTCCTCTCCGCTCTCCAGACCGGCGGGGTGACGGACCCCGGCATCTGGCGGACGGCGATGCTGCTGGTCGGCGCGCCGGGGATCGCCCTTGCGATCCTCCTCAAGCTGACGGTCCGCGAGCCGGAGCGCGGCGCTGCCGACGGCTTCAAGCACGAAAAGAAAACCGCGGACAAACGGCCGCTCGGAGAGACAATCGCGGCGGAGTTCGCGGAAGTGTGGACGGCCGCGCGCAAGCTCTGGTCGATCCCGACTTACGCCTTCATGGGGGCCGGCATCACGCTCGCCTCGTTCGGAGCCTATGCGATCGGGACGTGGATCGTCGATTTCTTCACGCGCTCGCACCCTGAGATGCCGCTGACGACGGTGCTGATCTGGCTCGGCTTCATCAATGCGATCGCCTATTCGATCGGCACGTTCCTCGGCGGCGCGATCACCGAGCGCCTCGCGAAAAAGAACAAGGCGATGTACGGGCTCGTTCCAGGTATCGCCTTGTTGGTGAACGGACCGTTCTTCCTGTTCGCCATGTGGGCGCCGACGCCGACGCTCTCCATGATCGGTTGGCTCGGCGCGCACCTGACGATCGGCTTCTATCTCGGGCCGACCTTCGCGGTCGCTCAGACCTTGGCGCCGGTGCAGTACCGGGCGCTCTCGACAGCAGTTCTCTTCTTCGTCCTGAACCTCATCGCCCTCGGCCTCGGCCCGAGTTTCGTCGGGGTTCTGAGCGAGGCGCTTATGGGCGCCATGGGCGAGGAGCGGGCGCTCCGCATCGCGCTTTCGAGCGTCTTCGTCACCGGCGTGGCCGGCGCGGTCGCCTTCTTCATAGCGAGCCGGCAGGTCGAGAAGGACTGGCCGAAAGAGACCTCGTAAGCCCCCAACTGGCGTTCGCCGCCAGCGCTCTCTATATCCGGCGGCTCCACGCCGCCGGGTGAGCCCCCATGACCGAACGCATCCTCATCACCTCCGCGCTTCCCTATATCAACGGGGTGAAGCATCTGGGGAACCTCGTCGGCTCCATGCTGCCGGCGGACGTCTACGCCCGGTTCGAGCGCGCCCGCGGCGCCGAGGTCCTCTATATCTGCGCGACCGACGAGCACGGAACGCCGGCCGAGCTCGCCGCCCGCGCCGCCGGCCAGGACGTCGCGGAATACTGCGCCGAGCAGCACGAGATCCAGCGCAGGGCGGGGGAGGGCTTCGCGCTCTCCTATGACTTCTTCGGCCGTTCCTCGAACCCTTCGAACCATGCGCTGACGCCACACTTCGCGGAGGTGTTGGAGGCGAACGGCCTCATCGAGGAGCGCGTCGACGAGCAGATTTATTCGCCGACGGACGGCCGCTTCCTGCCTGACCGCTATGTCGAGGGAACCTGCCCCCATTGCGATTACGACAAAGCCCGCGGCGACCAGTGCGACAATTGCGGGCGGCTCCTGGATCCGACGGACCTCAAGGAGCCGCGCTCGGCGGTCTCCGGCGCGACGGACCTCGAAGTCCGCGAGACGCGCCATCTCTATCTTCTGCAGTCGAAGCAGCAGGAGGCTGTCGCCGCTTGGATCGACGCCCACGAGAACTGGCCGCAGCTGACGAAGTCGATCGCCCAGAAATGGATCAAGGAAGGTCTCCGGGATCGCTCCATCACCCGCGACCTCAAATGGGGCGTGCCTGTCCTGAAGGACGGCGCGCCGCGCCCGGGCTTTGAGGAAAAGGTCTTCTACGTCTGGTTCGACGCGCCCATCGCCTATATCGCTGCGACGGAGGATTGGGCGACGGCGACCGGCGGCGACTGGAAAGCGTGGTGGCGCACCGACGCGGGCGCGGGCGATGTCCGCTACGTCCAGTTCATGGGCAAGGACAACGTCGCCTTCCACGTGGTCAATTTTCCGTGCACGCAACTGGGCGCGGACGAACCGTGGAAGATGGTCGACGATCTGAAATCCCTCAACTGGCTCACCTGGTACGGCGGCAAGTTTTCAACGAGCCAGAGCCGCGGCGTCTTCATGGATCAGGCGCTTGAGGTGCTGCCGGCCGATTACTGGCGCTGGCATCTGATGGCGAACGCGCCGGAATCGGACGACGCGTCCTTCACGCTCGAGCATTTCGCCTCGACGGTGAACAAGGACCTCGCCGACGTCCTCGGCAATTTCGTCAACCGGGTGGCGCGCTTCTGCGCCTCGAAATTCGGGACGGAGGTTCCCGCCGGCGGCGCGCCGGGCGAGGCGGAGGCGGCGCTTCATGCGGAGCTTTCAACGCGCATCGCGGCCTATACGGAGAGCCTCCGGGCCATGGAGTTCCGCAAGGCCTTCGCGGAGCTGCGGGCGATCTGGGCCGCCGGCAACGAGTATTTGCAGGTCGCGGCGCCCTGGACGGCTTTCAAGACCGACCCGGAGCAGGCCGCGGTCGGCGTGCGCACGGGCCTCAACCTCATCCGCCTTTTCGCAGCGCTCTCCCATCCGGTGATCCCGCAGACGGCGGCGAAGCTGCGCGAAGCGTTCGCGCTCACCGACGACGAGATGCGCTGGCCGGGCGCCGACGCGGCGGCGGAGCTGCAGGCCCTCGCCCCCGGGCGGGCCTTCACGCCCCCGGACGTTCTCTTCCGGAAGATCGACGAGGACATGATCGCCGACCTCTCATCACGCTTCGGCGCTCCTGAGGGGTAGTCGCTCGGCGCTTCTTCCTTCCCCGTGAACGGGGGAAGAGGTGATCAGGCGGGACAGAAAAGCGCGCAGGGGTATATACACATAGAACGGCGGGCGAGGGCCCGCGTCACGTCGGGGAGCGTCTCATGCGCACGGGGTTCATCTGGATCGCGATCATCGTCGCCGTCGTCGGCGCGGGAGCGATCGCCGCCGCCGGCCTCGGCCATCGGTTCGGCGTCTGGGACCTGAAGGTCGCCTTCGGCATTCTCCATCACATGACGAGCGTGCCCGGAACGTCGTTCTCGTTCCCGACGGCGGTCAGCATCAGCGCCCTCGGCGGCGTTCTCTCCCTCGTCGGGTTCGTCCTCGCGCTTGTCGCCGGCCCGCGCGGGCTCGCCGCGCCGGCGCTCGCCGCGGCCGTCCTGGGCGCCGGGGCCGTCGCGCCGCTCCTCAACATGCAGACGCAGCTGAACGCCAATCCGTTCATCCACGACGTGACGACGGACTTCGCCGACCCGCCGCAGATCGTCGCCGCCGCGGACCTCCCCCGCGCGAACCCGCCGGACTATCTCGGCGATGAAAGCGTGCGCAAAAGCGATCCGCCGACGGCGGAGCTTCAGCGCGAGGCGTTTCCGGACATCCAGCCGGCGCTCTATGAGGCGCCGACGGACGTGGTCTATGAGGCGGCGCTCCGCGTCGTTCAGTCCTTCGGCTGGGAGGTGCTCGACGCGGACGCCGAGCGGGGCGTCATCGAGGCGGCGGACACCAGCCTCTGGTTCGGCTTCGTCGACGATATCATCGTCCGCGTGCGGGCGACCGAGACGGGCGCCCGCGTCGACGTGCGCTCAAAATCCCGCGTGGGCGGCTCCGATCTCGGGGTGAACGCGGCGCGGGTCCGCAAGTTCCTCGACCGGCTGGACGCGGAGATGTCGGCCGCGTGAGGCTCGCCGCCCTCGTCAACACAGCCTCCGGCGGCGTGCCGAAGGACGGGCCGGCGACACTCAGCGCGTTTTTAGCTGCGATCGGTTTCGAGGCGGGCGTCGCTGCGACCGACGGGTCGGATTTTGACGCGGTTCTGGAGGACCTGCTCCGCGATAAGCCTGAGGCGCTGGTCGTCTGGGGCGGCGACGGAGCGGCGGCGTCCGTCCTCTCCCGGTCGGGCGCCGACGGACCGCCGATCCTGCCATTGCCCGGCGGCACCATGAACCTTCTGCACAAGGCTCATTACGGGGCGCGCTCCTGGCGGGAGATCGCAGAGGAGGCCCTCGCCGCGAACGCGCCGAAAACGATCAGCGCAGGCGACGTCGACGGGCGGCGCTTCTATGTGGCGGCGTTTTTCGGCGCGTTGACCCGGCTCGCCCGTTCGCGCGAGGCGCTGAGGGACGCGAACGTTCTGCAGGCGATCGAAGAATGGCGCTCGTCCGACGCGCTTAATCTTGACCCTGCGCTTTCGATCGCCGCGGACGGCGCCGAGACGACCGCCGTCGCTCTCGCGGCGTTCCTCAGCGAGCACAGCGGCTTCGCCGTCGGCGCCCTGCAGCCGGGCGGCGCGCTGGAGGTCGGCGCCTCGCTCCTCAGCGCCGCGCTGATCGACATGCGCGTTTCGGACGGGGTGGATGTTGTGGAGGGCGAGCGCTTCATCATCCGTCATCGTGAGGGAGAAGACACCTCCGCGACGCTGGACGGCGAACCGACGGACTTCGGCTCGAGCATCACCCTCAGCTTCATTCCGGATGCGGCGCGCATCCTATCGATCCCGTGACCCGGGTCGTCCAGTTCGCCGACATTCATTTCGGGGCGGAGGACCCTGAGGCGCTGACGCTCGCGGCGGAGGAGATCGGCCGCGCGCCGCCCGACCTTCTCATCGTCTGCGGCGACGTCACCCAGCGCGGAAAGACGTCCGAATTCGAAGCGGCGCGGACGTGGCTCGGCGCCTTCGATCTGCCGACCCTGGTCGTCGCCGGCAATCACGACACCCCGCTTCTGAACATCGCGCATCGGGTCTCGAAGCCCTTTGAGCGGTATGGGGAGCATTTTTCAGAGTTCGCGGCGCCGGTGGCGGAAGGCGCCGTCGCGGCGGCCGGGTTCAACACCGCCCGCGGATGGCAGGCGCGCGGGAACTGGGCGGAGGGCTCGGTCCGCCTCGACGAGCTGATGGCGGCGGTCGACGCTCTGGGCGCGCGGCCGGTGCGCGCCGTCGTCTGCCATCACCCGTTCCTGTCGCCCCCGCAATCGCCGCTGCGCACGGCGACGCGCCGGGGGGAAGCGGCGGACGCAACCCTCGCTGCGAGCGCGGCGAACATTCTCCTTACCGGCCACGTTCACGCGCCGTCGGCGGTCGTGCGCGGCGACGGCGACCATCGCTATCTCGCCCTCAGTGCGGGCACTTTGTCGAAACGCCTGCGGGACGAGCCGCCGAGCTTCAACATTCTGGAGACGGACGGCGACACGCTTTCAGCGACGGCCGTGACGGCGACACGGGAGGGCGAGCGGCGCGCCCTCGGCCGCTGGCGTCTCGACGATCTGTCGGAGGCGGCCTAGCCGGCGTTCGGCACGGTGAGCGCTTCAGCCGACGGCGCCTCGTCCTCTAGCGGCACGCGGCCTTCGACGATCCGGGCCCGGCCTTCGATGACGCGCTTCAGGCACTCCGGGTAGAGACGATGCTCGAGCTCCAGGACGCGGGCGGCGAGCGTCTCTTCGTCGTCCTCCGGCTGCACCGCAGTGACGGCCTGGCCGATGATCGGGCCGTCGTCCATTTCCGGGCGGACATAGTGCACCGTGCACCCGGTGAAGCGGACGCCCGATTCCAGCACCCGCGCATGGACGTCGAGGCCCCGGAAGGCGGGGAGGAGTGAGGGGTGGATGTTGATGATGCGATCCCGCCAGCGGTCGACGAAGGTTTCCGTCAGGATGCGCATGAAGCCCGCGAGCACGACATAGCGGACCTTGGCGGCTTTCAGCGCCTGGTCGAGGGCGTCCTCGAAGGCGTCGCGGGAGGGATAGTCCTGGTGCGAGATCGTGTTGTGCGGGAGCCCGGCGTCCGCGGCGCGCTTCAGGCCGCCCGCGTTCGGACGGTTTGAGATGACGAGGCCGATCTGGGCGGGGAAGTCCTCCTGCGCGCAGGCGTCGATCAGCGCCTGCAGGTTGGAGCCGCGGCCGGAAATGAGAACGCCGATGCGGGTCTTGCTCATGGCCCCGTCCTTTTCCTGACCCGGCCTCAGCCCGCCGCCGCGACGTCGCCCATGACGAAGGCGCTGGCTGCGGAAAGGTCGGAGAGGAGGGCGTCGGCCCCCTCGGGCGCGACGACGAGCATCATGCCGACGCCGCAATTGAACGTCTGCAGAAGATCGGCCTCGTCGAGGCCGCCCGCCTCGGCGAGCCATTGGAAGAGGGCGGGCGTCTCCCACGAGGCTCGGTCGATCCGCGGGCGGAGATGGGCCGGCAGGGCCCGGGGCGGGTTCTCGACAAGGCCGCCGCCGGTGATGTGCGCGGCGGCGCGGAGGCGTCCCGCCTGCATCAGCGGCAGAAGTTCGCGCACATAGATGCGCGTCGGCTCCAGCATCGCCTCGGCGAGGGTGCGCTTCGAGGCGAAGGGCGCGGCGATGGACCAGTCCGCGCCCGCCTCTTTCACGATCTTGCGGATGAGCGAGAACCCGTTCGAATGCGGACCGGAGGAGGGAAGGCCGATGAGGACGTCTCCGGCCTGCGCCTCGCCCGGCAACAGGCGCTCACGCTCGACGGCGCCGACGCAGAAGCCCGCGAGGTCATAGTCGCCCGGTTTGTAGACGCCGGGCATTTCCGCCGTCTCGCCGCCGATGAGGGCGCAGCCCGCCCGCCGGCAGCCTTCCGCGACGCCGCGGACGACGGCGGCGGCGACGTCCACCTCGAGCTTCGAGGTCGCGTAATAGTCGAGGAAAAAGAGAGGCTCGGCCCCCTGCGCCAGGATATCGTTCGCGCACATGGCGACGAGGTCGATCCCGACCCCTTCATGACGGCCCGTCTCGATCGCGACGAGGAGCTTGGTGCCGACGCCGTCCGTTCCGGAGACGAGGAGGGGGTCGTCGTAGCCGCAGGCCTTCAGGTCGAAGACGCCGCCGAACCCGCCGAGGGTCGCGTCCGCGCCCGGCCGGCGGGTCGCCGCCGCGGCGGGTTTGATGGCGTCGACGAGGGCCTCGCCCGCCTCGATATCGACGCCCGCCCTGCGGTACGCGTCGGCCATGGACGGCACTCCTGCGGCTTCAAAAGACGCGGAGGATTAGGCGGCCCGCCGCCGCAAGTCCAGCATTCGCAGCCGGCGGCGCCCGCCGTCTCGCTTTCGTCATGAAGCCGGTGTTTTGGTGGAGAAAGAACCGCGCCCGCTCGGTCGCATCCATCGCGCGAACGGCCTATGGTGCGGGCTGCAGGAATGAAGGGTTTCGCCATGCTGCGTTTTGCTCGCGCCGCTTTGCTCGCCGTCTCGGCGACCGTCTTGTCCGCCGCGGGCGCGCTCGCCGGGGACGTGTTCGCCGTTGCGGGCGTCAAGGTCCGCACCGAAGCTACTGACGCGACGACGGCGAAGCGCGAGGCGCTCGCCCTGGCGCGGCGAGAAGCGATGGACATTCTTCTTCGCCGCCTCACCCCCGAGAGCGAATGGGATTACCTGCCGCTCCTCGCCGAGGGCGAACCGGCGCCGGCGGCGGGCCCCGTCGATCCGGAAACCTCGCCCCTTTCCGCCGCTTATCTCGACAGCCTGGTTCTCAGCGAGACGGGCGTGACGGAGGCGCTGAACGCCCAGGCGAAACGGCCGGTCTCGCTCACCGATCAGGAGATCGCCGAGCTGGAGGCGGGCCTCGCCGTTTCCGACGAGAAAAGCTCCTCGCGCACCTATGCGGCGACGGTCACCATGACCTTCTCGCCGACCGCGATCCGCGATCTCCTGCGCGACGCCGGGCTTCCCTATTCAGAAACCCAGACGCGGAACGCCCTCGTCCTGCCGGTCCTGCAGACCCAGAACGGGCTCTATCTCTGGGAATCCAACAATCCCTGGTTCGCGGCCTGGCGGGCGCGGCCCCTCGGCAACGAGCTGACGCCGATGGTGACGCCGCTCGGCGAGCTAGAGGACGTCTCCAAAGTCTCCGCCCGCAACGCCCTCTCCCTCGACCAGGAGCGCCTCGCGGAAATGGCGACGCGCTACGGCGTCACCCAGGTGGTGATCGCCCACGCGAAACTCGAACAGTTCGAGGGCCAGGACCGGCTGCAGGTGCGCCTCGTCAACGGCTACCGCGTTTCCGCGGCGCTCGCCCCGGCTGAAGAGGAAGAGCTGCGCACGGATGAATTCGGCCTGCCGACGCAGCCGGTGCTCGGCGGCGCGTTCGATGCGACGGCGCCCGAAGACCCCGCCTCCGATGTCGGCGAACTCCTCGCCGAAGGCTGGTACCGCGCGCCGACGGGCGACTTTCCGACCCTCGCGCGCACGGCGATCGAAGCGGTGCTCGCGGATTACGCCGAGGACTGGAAGCAGGCGACGCTGATCGACCATCTGACGGCGCGCGTCCTGCAGATCTCCGCCCATTTCCAGGAGCTTTCCGACTGGATCGCCATCCGCCGCGCCCTCGACGAGACGCCCTTCGTGGAGACGGTGCAGGTGCTCGCCCTCTCGCCCTCGGGCGCGCTTCTCTCCGCCCGCGTCGTCGGCGAGGTCGAAAAGCTCGGCACGGCGATGGAGGAGCGGGGGCTTTCCCTCTGGTCGACCGACGCCGATGTCGGCTGGAACATCGCCGACCCTGAGTATGCGCCGGTCGTGCGCAGCCGCCTGCGCAATGCGAGCCGGCGCCGCTATGGCGCGGCCGAGTCGCAGAGGCCGCGCGAAGAGCCGCGGGTGATGCTCACCGGCTCGGGCGGCGAGCAGCGCTGATCCGAAAAACGTGACGCGCCGAGGCCAGCAGGCCTTTCCGTTTGATCCGCCTACGCCGGATTTCTCCGAAGACGCGCTGATCGTCACCGATGCGATCCGCGCCGCGGTGAAAGCCGCCCTTGCGCCCGCGCCGTTCAAGGCGGCCGTGGCCCTCATTGCGCCCGAGGGCGCCGGCAAGCGCCATATCGCGTCGATCTGGGCGGCGCGCTTCGGCGGCGCCGTCGTCGATCTCGCGGCGGGCGACGCGCCGGCCGAGGGGCGGGTCGCCGCGGTCGGCGCCGACCGCCGCGCCGAGCCCGCCGACCTCCTGCGGCTCCTGAAACGCGCCGAGGCGGGGACGCCGGTCCTCCTGTGCGGCCGCCCGGAAATTACCGACTGGTCCGCCGGCCTTCCCGACATCGCGACCCGCCTAAAAAGCGTGCGCCGGGTCGATCTTCCGCCGCCGGACGACGCGCTGGTGCGGGCGCTCCTCAGGAAGCGCCTCGCCGATCGCGGGCTGATCGTTTCCGAAGGCGTGCTCGCCTTCGCCGCGGCCCGCGCGCCGCGTGCTTATGACGGGCTGCAGGAAGTCGTCGAGCGCGCCGACCGGCTCGCCATGGAGGAGGGGGCGGGGCGAACCTGCAGCCTCGACATCATGCGCCGCGCGATCGAGACCTGCGCTTGACGAAGCAGGGCGCAGGCCCCGACAAAGCGTCCGACCCCGCACCGACACCGGAGGCGCCGATGCCCGCCGACGATCTGAAAACGCCCCTTGAGCAGACGTCTCAGGACGCTCCGGCCCCTGCGACCGCGGTCGACCTGGAGACGCCGGAGCGGTTCTTCAACCGCGAGCTCTCGTGGCTCGAATTCAATCAGCGCGTCCTCGAGGAAGCCTTCAACGAGGACCACCCGCTGCTTGAGCGCCTGCGCTTTCTGTCGATCTCGGCGAGCAATCTCGATGAGTTCTACATGGTGCGCGTCGCCGGCCTGCACGGCCAGGCGCGCGAAGGCGTGCAGGTCGAAAGCGTCGACGGCCTGACGCCCCTCGAGCAGCTTGAGAAGATCAACGCCGCCGCCTCGGGGCTGATGGCCTCCCAGCAGCGCTGCTGGCGCGAGCTTCAGGGGCCGTTGCGCAAGGCGGGCGTGCGCATCGTCTCCAAGGACGAGATTTCCTCCGAGGACGCCGCATGGCTGCAGAACCATTTTCTGTGCAACATTTTCCCGATCCTGACGCCCCTTGCGATCGACCCGGCGCACCCGTTTCCGTTCATCCCCAATCTCGGCTTCGCGCTCGCCTTCGAGCTGCGCGGCAAGGGCGATGAGGAAACGCGGACGGCGCTTCTTCCGGTTCCGACGAGCATCTCCCGCTTTATCCGATTGCCGGAGCCGGGCGAGCCGCAACGGCCGGTGAACGTGCGTTTCATCGCGCTGGAAGAGGTGATCCGGCTTTATCTCGGCCACGTCTTCCCCCAGCACAAGGTGATCTCGGAAGGCGCGTTCCGGATCGTCCGGGACAGCGATATCGAGTTCGAAGAAGAAGCCGAAGACCTGGTTCAGCACTTTGAGTCGCTCTTGCAGCGCCGCCGCCGGGGTGACGTCATCCGCGTAAAGATCGATGTTCGCACGCCTGAAAAGATGCGGGCTCTGATCATCGAGGAGCTGCAGGCTTCGCCCCAGGACGCGGTGGTGGTCGACGGCATTCTGGGTCTCGCGCAGGCCTCGGAGCTGATCCCGTCCGACCGGGGGGACCTTCTCTTCTCGGCCTTCGAGCCGCGGTTTCCCGAACGCATCCGCGAGCATGGCGGGGACTGCTTCTCCGCCATCCGCGCGAAGGACATTCTCGTCCACCACCCCTATGAGAGCTTCGACGTGGTGGTGCAGTTCCTGAAGCAGGCCGCGCGGGATCCGCAGGTCGTCGCGATCAAGCAGTCGCTTTACCGGACTTCCAAAGACTCCCCGATCGTGAAGGCCCTCGTCGAGGCGGCGGAGCACGGGAAGTCCGTGACGGCGCTCGTGGAGCTGAAAGCGCGCTTCGACGAGGCGGCGAACATCCAGTGGGCGCGCGAGCTCGAACAGGCGGGCGTCAACGTCGTCTTCGGCTTCATCCACTATAAGACGCATGCGAAGCTGTCGCTCGTCGCGCGGCGGGAAGGCGCCGACATCCGCACTTACACCCATGTCGGCACCGGCAATTATCATCCGATTACGGCGAAGATCTATACCGACCTGTCGCTCTTTACGACGGACCCGGCGATCGGGCGCGACGCGGCGAAAGTATTCAACTACGTCACAGGCTACGCCGCGCCCGACGACTGGGAGAAATTCGCCGTCTCGCCGATCACCCTCCAGAAGAAGGTGTTCGAGCTGATCGACGACGAGATCGCCCATGCGAAAGCCGGCCGGCCGGCGTCGATCTGGGTGAAGATGAACTCATTGGTCGACACAAAGACGATCGACAAGCTTTATAAAGCCTCCCGGGCGGGGGTTGAGATCGACCTCGTCATCCGCGGCATCTGCTGCCTGCGGCCAGGCGTGCCGGGGCTCTCCGACAACATTAAAGTAAAGAGCATTGTCGGCCGGTTCCTCGAACACTCGCGGATCGCCTGCTTCGGCGCCGGGCGCGCCATGCCGAACCCGCAGGCGCGGATCTATATCTCCTCCGCTGACTGGATGCCGCGCAATCTCTACCGCCGGGTCGAGGTCTTCTGCCCCGTCGAGAACCCGACGGTGCACAGCCAGATCCTCGACCAGATCATGGTCGCGAACCTGAACGACGAAGAACAGAGCTGGGAGCTGCAGCCGGAGGGCGGCTATGTCCGCGTACGGCCGAGCGAGGAATCCTTCAACGCCCACACCTTCTTCATGACGAACCCCAGCCTCTCCGGCCGCGGCGCCGCCGGCGAAGGCCACATGCCCCCGCCCATCGCGCCGCCGGATTGAGGGGAGGGGGCTCTCGGCCGGCCTTCGCGACGCAGCTCCTCACCCCGAGACGCCGGCTCACACCTCGCCATAGGCGAGCGCCCTGTCGATCCGGCGCTCCGCGTCCATCCTTCGAGACGACGGCTGCGCCCGGCTCCTGAGGATGAGCGTAACGGCCGTTGCAAGAGGGACTGAAGCTCATCCTGAGGAGGCTTCGACGCGTCCGCGGCGGAGCCGTCTTTAAGGATCGACGCGGGCGGGCCGCACCGCCGCACGCACGGCGACAAACAAAAAAAGGCGGGCCGAAGCCCGCCTTGCTCTGCGTGAAGTCGCCGGGCTTTAGGAGCCGATAACACCGCCGTCCTTCCGGGTGATGATCAGCGTCGCGTCCCGCGGGATGGTGACGCCGTCGAAGGGAAGCGGGAAGTTCGTCGCCGCCGGGTTGCCGTTGCCCGGATGCTGGATGTTGGTGAACGCCGTGCGGAAGTTCGGCGTGAACGCCCAGCCGGTGATCTCGTCGCTGACGACGCCGACGAGAAGGCGCTTCGGCTCCGGCGTCTCCAGGTTCGTGTCGAACACGACCAGCTGATCCTGCAGACCGTCCGGCTGGCCGCCGTCGGTGCCGATGAAGAGACGGCCGTACGGGTCGGCGTAGGCTGCGTCCGGATCGGTGAAGACGCCCGGCGTGCCGCGCGTTTCAGAGGCGATGATGTAGAACTCCCAAGTGAAGGTCGTTCCAAGATAGTCGTTGTCGTCGCAGGTCCGGATAATGTGGCCGTCGTCGTTCGGGGCCTCCGGGTTCGCGGCGTTCGGCTCAAGGCGCTGGCTGTTGTTCGTCAGCGTCCAGAACACGCCGCCGTCCTGGCCGATCGTGGTCCATTCCGGCCGGTCCATGGGCGTCGCGCCGACGATGTCGGCGGCGATCCGCGTGTTCACGAGCAGCTCCGCCTGGTTGGCGAAACGCTCGGCGAGTTCCGGATAGTCCGTGTTGTTCACGTCGAGGGCGATCCACTCGCCGGTGCCGTCTTCGTAGAACCGGGCGACGTAAAGAACGCCTTCATCGAGCGGGCTTTCGCCGGCGAGGATCGTTTCACGCCACGGCTTGTCGGACTCGTACTTGTAGCAATAGTCGAACCGCTGGTCGTCGCCCATATAGGCGGAGATGCGTCCGGAAGCCCGGTTCACCGCGATTGCGACGGCCTCGTGCTTCAGCCGGCCGAGGGCGGTGCGCTTCACCGGCGTCTGCGTGCCGTCGAAGGGATCGATCTCGACGACCCAGCCGAAGCGGTTGGATTCGTTCTCATACTCCGGATTGGAGAGATCGAAGCGGTTGTCGAAGAAGTGCCAGCCGTAGTTGAAGCCGTCGAAGTCGAAGCCGTAGCGCGCCTGCTCTTCCGTGAGCGTATCGTTGAAGGACTCGCCTTCGGTCGATCCAAAGTACCCGTTGAAGTTCTCTTCGCAGGTGAGGTACGTGCCCCACGGCGTCGGACCGGAACCGCAGTTGTTGACGGTGCCGAGGGGGATGTTGCCCGCGGGGTTCTCAAGCAGAGGCGAGCCCGCCGCAGGGCCGGAGAACGCGACCGGCGTGTTCACGTGAATGCGGCGCGCGTGCGGGCTGTTCGCGACTTCCCAGTAGCCGCCTTTTTTCTCAATCGCCACGACAGAGACGCCATGCACGTGCTGGGAGACGCGGACGTCGTCGAGGTTTTCCGGCTCCAGCTTGCCGATGACGTGGGTGTTCCGCCCGAATTCGTGGTTCACGCAGAGCATGCCGGCGGTCGATGAGCGCCCGAAGCCGAGAACGCCTTCCTCGCCATAGTGATGATCAGCCGGGAAGAACGCCATGCCGTCGTGACCGATGCCGATCTGAAGCGCCGCCTGTTCCGGGGTCGGACGGGTGTTCGGGTCGCCTTCATAGGGCGTCGTCGCGCCGGGCGTGATCGGCGTGCCCCAGGGAATGAAGGACTGGTATTTGTACTCTGAAGAAATGGTCGGAAGCGTCTGGTCGCCTTGCGCCTGCTCGATCGTGACGGGATCGAAGCCGACGATCGTACGGCCGCGGGGCGACCGGCGGCGACGGTCCGCAGCGTCGGCGGCGGCCGGCGCGAGGAAGCCGGTCGCGGCGGCCGTTGCGAGCGCACCGCGAACGACGGCGCGCCGAGAGGCGTTCGCCTTCAGGACGTCGGCGAAGGGGCGGTTGCCCGACCGATTGCTCGGAATGTCTTCTTTATCGATTTCAACTGCGGTTTCGGTGCGTTCTGCCACGCTGGTCTCCCTTGAAAAAACCAAGACGGACGCTAGGCGCGTTGTATGACAGTTTTTTGAAAAACTTCGTGTCAAGAGCAAAGAAATGAAATACTGAAGGTCGGTCTACGTATGTTCGTCGGGTTAAAATTGCGCACCTCGTGCGGGTACGGATGTTGAAAACTTGAACTATCGTCATCGAACCAGCGGCTTGCGGCGATTGCAAAAATCCGCCCTAAATTTGAGACGTGTTCTCACGGATGTTTTTGCCGGATTGGAACTTCGGACCGGTCATCTCCCATGCGGGGGCGTCTCAGCGCCCGGGAATTTCAGGGAGGGCGCCATGCCCGAATTTCGTCTTGTCGACGGGGGCCCGATCGACGCCGTCCTGATCGCATCGGCGGTCGTGATGGGGCTTTATTTCGCGCGTCAGCCGATGCGCGCCGTCATCGCCGCAAGCTGCACCGGCCTCGCCGAAGGCCTGCGCTTTTCGTCCCGCGCGCTCGCCGTCACCCGCGGCCGGCTGGTCGCGCGCAATCGCGAGGTCCTGCTCGCCGCCGGCCGCGACGCCGCGGCGCGCCTCTCCGAGCGGGAGTTGGATCGCTATTCCGCCGCCGTCCGCCGCGATCTCGGCGGCTTTCCGGCGCTGCATCAGGAACTGAGCGAGCAGGCCCGCCGGCTCGACGACGATTACGGCAAAAGCGCCGGCTCCCCGCCGACGCCGCCGGGCTGGGCGGAGGCCGTCCAGTCCGTCGCCACCGTCGAAGCGAAGGCCGATCCTGTGCTCCGGCAGGTGCTGACGGCCGTCCATGAGTCTTTCAAGCGCGCGGGCGAGGAGGCGGCGGAGGACTATCGCCGCGACTGCCGCACCCGTCACAAGCACCTCCACGCCATGGCGCCGACCTGGCGCGAGGCGGTCCGCCTCCTCGACGAGGTGAAGGGCTCCTTTGAAACCGTGAACGAGCGCGCCTCCGCCGTCGACCGGCAGATGGACAAGTATGAAGAGATCGCCCGCGGAGAGGACCGCGCCGCGGCGGCCCTTCAATCCTCCGCCCTCGTCCAGTTCTTCGTTTCGGGGCTCGTCCTCCTCGTCGCGACAGGCGGGGCGGTGGTCAACTTCCACCTCATCGCCCGGCCGATGTCGGAGATGGTGGGCGGCAACGCCTTCATCGGCGGCTTCCGCACGGCCGACATCGCGGCGCTGGTCATCATCCTCGTCGAACTCACCATGGGGCTTTTCCTCATGGAGTGTCTCAGGATCACCAACCTCTTCCCGGCGGTGAGCGCGCTGGCGGACAAGGTGCGCCGGCGGCTCGCCTTCGCGGCGTTCACGATCCTCTTCCTCCTCGCCGGCGTCGAGGCGGGCCTCGCTTACATGCGCGAGCTTCTCCTTCATGACGAGCTGGCGACGAGCGCGCTTCTGCGCGGCGACGCGGCGGAGGCTTCCGCGCCGGAGTTCCTCTGGATCACCACGGCCGCGCAGATGGGCATGGGCTTCATCCTGCCCTTCGCGCTCACCTTCATCGCCATTCCGCTGGAGACGTTCGTCCACTCCATGCGCGCCGTCCTCGGATGGATCGCCTCGGGCGTTCTCCTGACGACGAGCTTCGCCCTGCGTCTCGTCGCGCGTGGGCTGGAAGGCGCGGCGCACGTCCTGACGGATCTCTATGACGTCGCGATCTTCGCGCCGCTCTGGGTCGAACGCCGCATCGCGGCCGCCCGCGGAACGCCGCCGGCGATCGAGATCCGCCAGCGCGCCCGCAAAGAGCCGGCCCACGCCTCGTCCGAGATCGGCGCGAAGGCGGTGATGAAAGACGTCGAAGAACGTCTGGCAAGCTGAGGAGAGAGAGATGCGCATCAAACACGCCGCCATCGGCGTTTTCGGACTGTCGCTCGCGGCCTGCGGCGGCGAGCCGGTCCCCCACAACACCGGCGTCTACATGCTGATCGACACCTCGGGGACGTACACCGAGGAAATCACCCAAGCCCAGCAGATCATCAACGTGATCCTGTCGCGCCTCGAACCCGCCGACGCCTTCGCCGTCGCCCGGGTGGATACGGGAAGCTTTTCCGAACGCGACATCGTCGCGAAGGTGCAGTTCGACGACCGGCCTTCGGTCGCGAACCAGCAGAAGCGCCGCTTCCAGGAGCAGGTCGACACGTTCGTCGAGGCGGTGAAACCCTCCGCCTACACCGACATCACCGGCGGCGTGCTGCAGGCGTCGGAATTCCTCACCGAAAAAGGCGCGGGGCGGAAGTTGATCTTCATCTTCTCCGACCTCGCCGAGGACCTGCCCGAAGGGTATGTCCGCGACATCCCGTTCTCCCTCGACGGCTTTGAAGTCATCGCCCTCAACGTCACCAAGCTGCGCACGGACAATATCGACCCGCGGGAGTACATGGACCGGCTGGAAGCGTGGCGCGCGAAGGTCGAGGAAGGCGGCGGCGTCTGGCGCGTCATCAACGATGTGGAGCGTCTGGACCTCATGTGGCGCTAGGGCCGCGATGATCGATCTGATTAAAGATCGAGCAATTCATGGCGTCACATTTTTGAAGGACCGGAGTTACTGCCACTTAAGAATAAGTCTCGGAGCGTTAGAAAGTCTCGCGCCGATAGTGGTCGCCGACGCGCGCGTATCGAAGCCAACGCGTCTGAATCCGACGAATTAGAAAGAAGTTTGGCGGCGTTCGCCGCAGCGCCTAAGTCGTCGGGTTCAATGGGAACATCTTCATTAGCGACGCGGACAAAATCTCGGATTACGGAGAGCCCGCGGGCGCGATCGCCGTTTGTCGCGAGCAGTAGGGCAAGCTGGGCACGCGGTGCGGGATTCGATGGATCGCATGCGGCAGCGGTCGCGAACACTGCGCCTACCGACGTCGCACTGTCGCTCTGGAAATGCCTCGATTGAATCTGCAAAATCTTACCGTACTCGGCCAGCAATTCGCTGGCGACGGCTGAGGGGCGTTCGCACTGGGCGTCACCGACGTAAGCCGCTGCGGCTGCATCCAGCGACACGTAAATCTGGTCTGCGAATCGCCTGTTTTTTGCGTCCGGACCGAATGTCGCGAGCCGATTTTGTAGCAATTGCCGGAAAAGACCGCCTATCCCCGGTGAATAAAAAGACTTCGATTGTTTCGAAAACAAAGCGAATACGTCCGCGGCTTCTTCATGAAGTCCGCCTTCGGCGAGCGCTACGATTAGGCTTTTGGCAAACTCGTTTCGCAATGATGCGAAATTACTTCTGGCTTCGCGCAGTTCCGCATCTTTCTGGAAGGCCGCTAGGTAACTTTTGAAGATTGGAAGCGCGTCCGGACCTCCCGCTTTGGACGATAGCTCGTCAAACGCAGCATGAAGATGAAGCAGTTCAATAGGCTCCATGCACGCGAGCGCTTCGTTCGCTGAATCACGCCAATTCGCCAAGGCTGGTTGTCGATCGTCAGCATCGACCGCGTTGTCGGATATCAGAGACGTTAAAAACTGAGTTCGGCGAGAGCGTCCGAGCCGATCGTCGGCGAAAAGTTGTTTGATTTTCTCGTGGCTGATCAACGTGATGTGAGTCGTGGCCGTCGCATCAGCAACCAGGCGTTCGCGGTCGCTTTGACTGATCGCTTCTCCGCTAAACCGGCAGTCGTCGAATTGGATACTGCTCACGCAAAACGCAGTGTCGTCAATTACGTGATAGGCGCTGACGACACCAAAAATCCGCCCGTCATCGGAAATTGCGCTGGCACCGCTCACACCGCCGAGAAGGGGTGTTCCGGCAGGTAATGCACCGAATAAGGGTTCGTCGCCGACAATGCGATATGATGCGGCTCGGTATGACTGAAATCGCCGGTCATCGACGTAACGAATTTCGTTCGTCATGTCGTCTTCATAGTAATCGCTGAGTAGTTCCCGGCTCTTACCACCTAATAGCCGTCCGTAGCCGGAAATGCGAATTTCTGCGTCCGGCTGCGGAGCATCAAAACGAACAGAGAGCGGTTTGCGAAAAGAGATCGCAGACGCGCTCGGTGTTGAGATGAACCCGTCGGGTGCGGAAGCGGGCTCAGCCAGGACCTTTGGTGTGCGCGAGCCTGTTTCATCGAGAAATACTTTCAGGATCGCTGCATCGAGGCGTGGTCCATTGCCCGCCCGATATTCGGAAAACCTTTGGCTTTTGTCACAGATGATTTCGACGACCGGCAATTCGATGGAATTGTCGTCTATGTATCCCTGACCAGATTTTGGCCAAAGAATCCGCAGTTTTCGCCCGCTCTCGTTCGTATTCAGCGATTTGAGCGCCTCAGGGCAGCTGTTCGGATTGCCTCGGAACTTTACGCGTCCGCCAAGGTCGTGGAGCGCAGTCAGGAAATAGCCGACGGGCCGACCATGTTCCGTTGCCGTGTGGACTAAGGTTGCTGTGAGTTGAACCCTAACTGTCGGATCAGTGATCGTGTCGTCTGGAGTCTTCAGCGGACCGGCATCGCCGACAGGTGGCGCCAATTGGGCGATCTCAACGACGAAAACAGCGTCTCGATACGGCTCCGCCGCGCCAAGGACGTGGTGATCGCGCTTAGATAGCGGACAGTCGGCAGCTTCTGATTCGCTGCCGGCTAAAGTCAACACGCCGCTAGTGAACGCTATGGCGGCGAATTGAGCTCTACTCCACATAACTTGGTCCCCCGCCTTCCATAATTCTAAAATGGAGCAGAAATACCCGAAATCTGGAGTTCTGCAGGGAGTTCTTCGAACTCGACGATGGTTTCGCCGACTCCGGAGGCGGTAGTCGGCTTCGAAACGCGAGCGAGACGGCCATAATTCGCTCCGATTACAACCTGTTCGCCTAACGGCATGCTGATCAATAGCTGCCCGTCTGAACTCAAAGACGACGAGTAACTTCCAGAGGCGTCAACAACTGCATGGACCTTAGACGCGGCGCTGGCGGAACCTTCGGTCACGCGGTCAAAGGTGACCGACACCTGTTCAGCGGCGAGCGCTCGGGTGACCACAAGGATCTGTTTACCGCGCCGCACTTTGCCGTTTCTCTTCAGGTAAACGTTCAAGTTCTCAAAACAGCTTTTAGAGATATTCCGCAGTATTCCGTCTGCGATGAATTTCGTAGGTACGTCTAGCGAACTGACATTCGCCAAGCGGATGTCAGCGATACTGTCGAGGCTTTTCTGCGCCGCCCCGTCGCCCTTTACGAGACCGCCGAACATGTTGCGAGCAAGTTCTACCGATACGGATTTTTCACGACTGCGATTGATCGCAACTTCCGGAACAAATATATCGCTCTTTTCAAATGTGATTTTGTCCGAAAGGCTTCGGCATACTAAACGGTCGAACTCCAGTCCGCCGCGCTTGTCCTCCGTCACGGCGATTACTGTTCCCGCTTGAACGCGATTTTGCGGTGTTGGGAACGGAGTAAAATCGTAGTTGCGTATGATCTTATGAAACTCGCTCAAGTGCGCTTCGGCTTCAGTCTTAGCGGTCGCGTGCGAAGCAATTGAAGCAGCGAGAGCGACTAGCGCGGCGAAACGGATGCGATTCATGCGGCTTTCCTCCTGGTCCGGCGGCATTCCATACAAAACATAGTAGGGGGAACGCAACTGATCAGCACAAAGAAAGAATGCTGCTCACCCAGAAGTTGCCATCGCATTTGCGAATGCGCAAGTGCATTCGATCAAAAGAAACGCCATAGTCTGGCGCGTCATCAACGATGTGGAGCGTCTGGACCTCATGTGGCGGTGAGCGTCGGCTCCCGAAGCGCAACTGGGACGCCTTCCGACTCGGCCTAGAAATCACGCGTCATTTTTTTGAGGCGATGACGTGCACCGAGTGCGCACTTTTTTCTGGTTGGTTCACCATAATCGGCTTACGTCGCCGCCATGAGCCAATTGCGCGCCGTCGTCGACATCGGATCCAACTCCGTCCGCCTCGTGGTCTATGAGGGGCCGGCGCGCGCGCCTGCGCCTGTCTACAATGAAAAAGCGCTCTGCGGCCTCGGCGCCGGCGTCGCCCAGGCTGGACGCTTCGACCCGGCGGCCCGCGCCGACGCCGTCGCGACGCTCGCCCGCTTCCGCGCGACCCTCGACCAGATGGAGGTCTCCGACATCTTCGCCTTCGCGACCGCGGCGACGCGGGAGGCTTCGGACGGCCCGGCGTTCATCGCCGAGGCGGCCGATCTCGGCTTCGACGTCCGTATCCTGACGGGCGAGGAGGAGGCGCGGGCCGCGGCCTATGGCGTCCTCTGCGCGGAGCCGTCCGCCCGCGGCCTTGTCGGCGATCTCGGCGGCGGCAGCCTCGAGCTTGTCGCGGTCGAAGACGGCGGCCTCGGCGAGCGGACGAGCCTGCCCCTCGGCCCCCTGCGCCTGAAGGCCGAAGCCGGCGGCGACCTCGCGCTCGCGTCTAAGCAGATCGCCGCGACCCTCGCCGGCGTCGACTGGCTCGGCCGCTTCGACAGCCCGACGCTTTATACGGTCGGCGGCGCCTGGCGGGCGATCGCGCGGGTGCATATGGCGATGGCGGATTATCCGCTGGCGGTGCTGCACCATTATCGCCTGAGCCGCGAGGAGGCGCTCGCCACCTGCGACTATATCTGCGATCTCGATGCGGAGGGGCTTGAAAACCTTCCGGGCGCCCCGCGCAAGCGCCTTACGGCGCTGCCCTACGCCGCCGCAGCGCTGAAGGGCGTTCTGGAGGCGAGCGAGGCCTGCGCCTCCATCGTCTCCGCCGCCGGCGCGCGCGAGGGCGTTCTTTACGAACAGCTGTCGGACGCCGACCGCGCGAAGGACCCGCTGATCGAAGGCGCCCGGGACCTTGCCGCGCGGCTTTCTCCGAACCCGGCCTTCGGCGAGGGCTGCGTCGCGGCGACGGCGGGTCTCTTCTTCGAAGAGACGCCAGCCGAGGCGCGGGTGCGGCGGGCGACGTGCCTCCTCGCCGATATCGGCGCGCTCTTCCATCCGGACGCCCGCGCCGATCAGGCCTTCGAGACCGCGCTGTCGGCGCCCTTCCTCGGGCTCGATCATCCGGAGCGGGTCTCCATCGCGCTCTCGCTTTTCCGCCGCCACGCAGGCCGGCGGGCGGCTCCGACGGGCTTCGCGGCGCTCCGCCTTCTCGGCGAAGGGGAGAGCGACCGCGCCGCGCGCCTCGGCCTCGCCCTGCGGCTCCTCGGCGTCCTCGCGCCGAAATCCGCCGCCGCCGGCGAGGTCCGGCTCGTCCTTGAGAACGACCGGCTGACCATCGCCGCGCCGGAGCGGTTCCGGCCGATGTTCAGCGGCGAAACGGCGGAGAAACGCATCGGCGCCCTCGCCGAACAGTGCGCCGCGACGTCGGAGATCGTCTTTTCCTGATATTTTGGCCTCGCGCTTTCAGCGGCTATCCTCGCGGCGGGGAGACCGACATGTCCGAGCCGAAAAAAGCCAAAGCACAGTACGCCGCGTTTCTCAGCTACGCCCACGCCGACCGGAAGGCGGCGATCGCGCTGCAGAAGACGCTGGAGCGCTACCGGGTTCCGCGGGAGTTGCGCGGGCGGTTCGCGGGGCGCGACCGCATCGCCCCGATCTTCCGGGACGAGGACGACCTCGAAGCCCATTCAGACCTCACCGGGCGCGTGCGTCAGGCGCTCGCCTCTTCGGACTTTCTCATCGTCGTCTGCAGCCCGGCTGCGGCGCGCTCGCGCTGGGTCAATCTGGAAATCGCCGAATTCGCCGCCCTGCGCGGGCGGGACGCGATCGTCGCCGTCATCGCGACCGGCGAGCCCACCGTCTTCAACGAGGCCTCGGCGCCCGAGGGCGCCTTTCCGCCGGCGCTCCTTTATGATCTCGATGCGGACGGCCATCCGATCGGGGACATTCACCCGGAACCCCTCGCGCCGAGCCTTGAGGCGAGGAAAGGCGAGAAGCCGAAAACTGTCCTCTCCCTGACGGCCCAGCGCGTCGCGGCCCGGCTGCTCGGGGTCTCGCTCACGGAGTTCGCCGGCCGCGAGGCGCTCGACGAGCGTCGCCGCCGCCGCCGGTCCCAGGCGCTGGCGACCGCTTTCGCCGGCGTCGCCGCCGTGGCGGTTGCAGCGGGCGGCTGGGCGCGGCTGGAGAGCCTGCGCGCCGAACGCGAGCGCGCGCGGGCGGACGCCAACTACGCCCTCGCCGTCGACGCGGCGGAGACGGTGACCTCGGAAATCATCGAAGGGCTGATCAATGTGGAGGGCGTCGCGATCGGGTCTCTCGACGCGATCGCCGAAGCTGCGGACGGCGTCCTCTCCGAACTCGCCTCCCAGCAGGACGTCGTTGGCAGGGACTTTTCCGGTCTGCAGGCCGCTCTCTTCCACCAGATCGGCGTGATCGAGTTCAATCGCGGTCGGATCGAGGCGGTCGAGCGGGCGCGCGAGCGCATTGTCGACGTTTACGAGGCGGAACGGGCGCTGGGCGCGCCGTCCGTCCGGGTCGAGACTTATTACGGCGTCTCGTTCTGCCTACAGGCGTCCGTTCATCGCGCCCGCGAGGAATACCGGTCGGCGGCGGAGGCGGCCGACCAGTGCGTGCGCCGAATTCTGGAGGCGAGCCGCGCGGCCGTCGATCCGGCCGATGCGGCGACTTTTCCGCCCTTGCTCTTCGGCGCATACGTCGACCGCGGCGAGACGCAGCGCCTGCTCGGCGATATCGACGCCGCGGCGGAGGACCTCGCTGCGGCGCGCGCCATAGTCGAAACCAACACCGGGGCGGAGGAAATCAGCGAAGCCGGGATTGCGACGATGTACGATCTTGAAGGCCAGATCGCCGAGGCGCGCGGGAAGGGTGTCGAGGCCCTCGCCGCCTACGAAAGCGCCATTGAAAGGCTGCAGGCCGCAGCGCGCGATTACGACACCGCTTCGAAACGGCGCCGCGGCATCCTCTATTATCGCAAGGCCCACGTTCAGCACTTTTTTCAGTATGATTCGGAGGCGGCGCTCATCAGTATTGAGATGGCCGTCTCCACATTCCGGGCGATCGCCGACAGCGATCCGGATCGCGAGCGCTGGGGCCTCGATCTGGCTCAGGCCCTCGATTTCAAGGGGATCATTCTCGGCTGGCTGCGCCGGGAGGACGAGGCGCTCGCGGCCTACGAGGAGGCGCTTGCGATCCGCGAAGGCGTCGCGGCCTCCGGCGACGTCGACGCCGCCCGCATCGAGGGCCTGCTCGCTGAGTCCTACCGGTCGATCGGCGTCCTTCTGGCTCAGACGGGGCGAGCGGAGGAAGGGCTCGCCGCCCTCGACAAGGCGCTCTCCATCTTCAAATCGCGCTATGACGCCGAGCCGGCGCTGGAGACAGGGCGCTCCCTCGCCTCGCTCTTCGACTCCATGGCGACGGCGCGCATCATCCTCGCGGGGGATGTGGTCACGGACGAGGCGGCCGGCTTTTTCGATCAGAGCGAGGACGTTTACCTCGATATGGCGGACCGCTTTCCGACCGCGATCGATTTCTTCATCGATTCCTATCTTCTGGTCGCCCTGAGGCGTCGTCTCGGCTACGTTGATCGCGGCGACGACGCGCGCGCCCTGTCGTCGATCCTGCCGGCCTACCGCCTCGCGCGTCCCCTGGCGCAAACCCGGGAGAGCGTCGAGTTCCAGGTTTACTATTTCGTTCTGGAAGCCTCGATCGTCGAGGCGGTCGGAACCGAGGCGTGCCCGGCGCTGTTCGAAGCGCTGCTCGATCGTCAGGATGCGTTGTCGGAGTCGTTGCCGGACAATTACGTCGAATGGACACCGCCCGGCGAAGGCCCGATCGACCCGGAGACGGCCGGCGTCCTGGAGTTCTGCCGCTGAGGGGCGTGGCGCGGTCGCGCCCCGTTGCAGCCGGCCGCCGGCGCTCAGTCCGCCGACTGCTCCACCAGCCGCACCTTGCCGTTCTCCAGCATAAGCGCGAGTTCGCCGCGCTTCAGTTTGAGGGCGGCGTCGCCGAACACCTCGCGGCGCCAGCCGCGCAAGGCCGGGACGTCGGCGTCGTCGTCGCGGGCGATGTCTTCAAGGTCCGAGGCGGAAGCGATGAGTTTCGGCGCGACGTCATGGGCCTCGCACTGGCGCTTCAGCAGGACCCGGAGGAGTTCGACGACGTCGGGCGGCGCGGGCTGCTTGTCCACCTGCGCAGGCGCGGCGGGGAGATCGGCCTCGGGGATCGCGACGCCTTCGGCGACGGCTTCGAGGAGGCGCTCGGCGGATCGCGACCGCTCGAAGCCTTTTGAGAAGCCGCGCAGGCGGCCGAGGCCGTCGACGTCCTCGGGCGCGTGCTTGGCGATCTCGAACAGGGTCTCGTCCTTCGCCACCCGGCCGCGGGGGATGTCGCGCCCCTGCGCCTCGCGCTCGCGCCATTCCGCCGCTTTCATCAGCACGCCGAGCTCGCGGCGCTTCACATGGCGCAGCTTCAGGCGCCGCCAGGCGTCCTTCGGATGCGTTTCATAAAGCCCGGGGTCGGCGAGGGCGCCCATCTCCTGACGCACCCAGGCGAGGCGGCCTTCGGCTTCGAGGCGCTCCTTCAGGGCTTCATAAACGCCGCGGAGGTGGGTGACGTCGTCGAGGGCGTATTTCAGCTGTTTCTCCGACAGCGGACGGCGCGACCAGTCAGTGAAGCGCGAGCCCTTGTCGATCCGGGCGCCGACGAGCTGGCGGGCGAGGGGCTCGTAGCCGATCTGGTCGCCGAAGCCCGCCGCCATCGCCGCCACCTGGGTGTCGAAGAGCGGCCGCGGCAGGCCGCCGGAAAGATGATAGAAAATTTCAACGTCCTGACGCGCGGCGTGGAAGACCTTCACGACGCTTTCATTCCGCAGAAGCTCGAAGAGCGGCGCAAGCTCGATGCCCTCGGCCATGGGGTCGATGATCGCCGCTTCGTCCGGGCTCGCCGCCTGGACGAGGCAGAGGATCGGCCAATAGGTCCGCTCCCGCATGAATTCGGTGTCGACGGTGCAATAGGGGTGTTCGGCGAGCCGGGCGCAGAAGGCGGCCAGGTCGTCCGTATCGGTGATCACGTGCATCGCCGGGCTCTAGCAGCGTCCGCGGGCGATGTCCGTCGCACGGGCGCCGCAGCGGGCGGAAAAACGCCGCCCGCGCGGGGTGCGGGCGGCGGTTTCGGGATTTACGCGCGCGCTTTGACGACGGGGAAGTCGATCTCGGTCTCTGCGACGTGGTTCAGGTAGTTGGTGAAGATGTTCGCGACGACGTTCGCGACGGTCTCGATGATGTCGGCCTCGCTGAGGCCGGCGTCGCGGGCGGCGGCGAGGTCGTCGTCGGTCGCGAAGCCTTTCTTGTCGGTGACGGCGACGGCGAATTTCAGGATCGCGGCGAGGCGCGGGTCGGCGGAGGTTCCGGCGAGGCGCTGGTTGATCTCCGCCTGGTCGACTTTCAGGCCTTTCGAAATCGCCGTGTGGGCGCTCGCGCAGTAGTCGCAACTGTTCGCGCCGGCGACGGCGAGGGCGATCGCCTCGCGGGTCTTCGGATCGAAGGCGCCGCCGCCGAGGGCTTCGCCGAGCCCGAGGAGGGCGCCGAGAACCGCCGGGTTGTTGGCCGTGACGCGATAGAGGTTCGGCACGGCGCCGACTTTCGATTTGATGGCGGCGAAGAGCTGCGCTGCTTCCGGTGTTGCGGACTGGTCGGTAACGGGGGTAATGCGGGACATGGGTCTCTCCTTTTGGTGCGGGCGACGCCCGTCGGGTGATGGATGCTGACGGCGCTTGCATCGCGCCGACGGAGCGTACATATTGTTACGGAATGGTCCGTAAAGTATGAAAAGCGGACCGATCGGTAACGTATTGGAGAGCGTCGCCATGGCTGGACGCCCGCGCGGATTTGACGAGGAGGACGCCCTCGCTGCGGTAAAGACTGTGTTCTGGAAGGAAGGCTATGAGGGCGCCTCCATGAGCGCCATGGAAGCGGCGACAGGGCTCAAGAAGCAAAGCCTCTACAGGCTCTATGGCGACAAGCGAGGGCTCTACCTCGCCGCGTTCGACCACTACGCCCGCAACGAGGTGCGCGCCGGCCTCGATATCCTCACCGGTTTCGGCACTGCGGCGGAGCGCGTAAAGGCGTTCTTCGACCTTGCGGTCGCCGATGCTGAGACCGGCGACCGGCTCGGCTGTTTCGTCTGCGCTGCGAGCCTCGATCAGGCGGACCATGACCCAGCGTCCCGAGAGGCCGTCGGGCGGCAGATCGAACGGTTGCGATACGGCCTCTTCGTCGCCCTGTCGGCATCCGAGCCCTACGCCACAAATGAAACGCGTCGGTTGAACAAGGCGTCGGAGTTGCTCGCCGTTTACTTCGGACTCCGCGTCATGGCCCGGAGCGGCGCGCCGGTCGCGCTTATGAAGTCCGCCGCGGCGGCGGCTGTCGCGGGGATCTGAACGCTATGGCCTTTAACAATGCCCGGCATGTCGGGTCCCCCACGCCGTCTTTCAGCTCCGTGACGTGCAGGTGCGCCATCCTAGGATGCTGCACGTTGCGCCGAACACAAGCCCGCTTGCGAACACCGCTGTTGCAGGTAGGGCGCCCACTCCCCTGGGGACAAATTCCCAGGCGTCGAGCCGGGTGAACGATACGAGCGCTAAGCTGGACAGTGCTGCAACACCGGCGACTTCCGCGAACGGACGACCGCCTTCTTGCGAACGGTGCGCGATCCAGAATGCGAATGCCACGGTTAGAGCATTCGAGATGTGAACGCTGATTTCGACGTTCACGAAATCGTCCGGACCGTTGATCGCCAGCATCGGGATGTGGGTCGGAAGCAAGCGAAAAACTGTCGGATAGAGAAGGAGCAGACAGGTGGCGAGCATGTAGCCGCCATGCAGAGTCGCCTTGCGACGGGTGCGCAGGGCCTGGAAGTAGAAATATCCGAACCCAAAAAGGGATGCGAGGTCCTGAAAGGCGAGCCGGAGGCCGACCGTTTCGCCGAACGGCGTGGACGCCTCGTTTCCAGTCTGAACGACCCAGAACCCGCCGGCGAGAAAGAGCGGGGCGAGAAGCAGGCTGGCGCGTCCTGCCGACCGGTGGATGCCACGCCAGCCGCGATCGATGGCGAGGCTCTGCGTAAACAAGAGCGCCATCCATGCGAACGCAGTGGCGGCGTGAAAATGGGCCGCCGCCGGCGCCGACCCGAAGCTGCTGAAGTAAAACGGCCAGAATGCAAAGATCGTCAATGCGACGAGACCTGCGATCCAGTACGGCGCGCTCGCGTACGGCATATCCAAACCCCTAGCGGTCGCGCGCGTGGTGACGCGAGCGGCGGTTTTCGTCTTCACTCGCTCCCGTCGGCGCCGACGAGATGCAGCGCGATCTCATCCAGCGCCTTAGTCTCAAGGCTTTGCGCGGCGCGCAGCGTTCTTTTCGGATCAGCAGCGCTCGGCGCAGACTGAAGCGTCTCCGCCAGTTCTTCGTAAAGGTCTGCCGCGCGCAGCAACGCCTCGGAATCGTCGAAGCTGCCAAGATAATCCGCGGCGAGGCGGCGCATCGCGGCCCAGTGGCCGGCGGCGTAGCGCGACCAGGCTGGAGGCGCGTCCTCGAGGGCGGCGATCCACACGTCGTATGCAGCGGGTCCGGAGGCGTAGCCGTCGAAGATGAGATCGGAGCCCGGCGCGGCGTGATGCAAGGCGAAGGCGAGAGCGGCGTCGCGGGCGGCGGTCCGGTCGATCGGCGTGGCGCGCGCGGTCGTCCAGAGGCTGAGGACGCCGACGGAGTCGCGGCCGAGGCTGCGCCAGGGCGCAGACCCGACACGTTCCGGCGCATCCGGGCCGACGACATAATATCCGTCAGCATCGTATCCGGCGATGAGATAGTTGGAGGGCTCAAGGACGCCGAAGCCGACGGCCGGCCGGCCGGCGTCGATCGCATCGCGGGCCCGACGCCACGCTTCTTTCTGGCTCTCATCGAACGTCGTCGAGCCGAGGCGGTCGGACAGAACGTCGATCTCAAGGCCGACGTTGCCGGCGAGGCCGAGCATCGGCCCGGTGTCCCAGACGCCCGTGGCCCAGGGGACGAGGCGCTCCGAGACGTTGATGATGAAAGCGTAGCCGAGGGCGCCGTAGACCTCCGCTTCGCCCGGATCGCCGCTGTCGCGGGCGATCAGGCTGCGGACCGCATCGACGTCGGAGATGCGGCCGGGCAGCCAGTCGGCGTCCGCGGCCACACGGGGCTTCGGCGGTTTCGGCCGGCGACCCGTCCACGCTTCGGCGAGGGCCCTGAAGATGTCGGAGACCTCGCCGCCATCGACGAACGGCGTTTCATCGCAGCTGGACGGCCGGGCCGGGCGAGGCGCGCAGTCCGCCCCGGCGATGGTTCCGATGAACCGCTCGAGCGTCTCCGGCGCGTCGGGATCAAGCCCCTCGCGTTCGGCGAGCGCGTTGATCGCCGGCTCGTACCCGCGCGTATCCGTCTTCAGCACCAGGACAGAGCGCCATGCCGGAACGACGAGGATCGCCTGCCCGGCGAAGCCGCTTGCATAGTAGGCGCCGTCTGGTACGCCGGCCCGCCGGGCTTCCAGGCCGAGCGGCAGCCACCAGAGGAGCCCGTGCCCCGCCCGCCATGGCCCTTCGTCCGTATACTCAAAGTCCTCGACGATGCGCCGCGTCCAGCCGCGCGGCAGGAGCCGCTTCCCGTTAAGGCGTCCGCCGCGCCGATGCAGCTCGCCGAAGGTCGCCATATCGCGGGCCGATAGGGCGAAGCCGGCTTTGCGGTGAGGCGAGACGTCAGGCTCGGCATAAAGAAAGACCGTACCGTCGTCGACATCGCGCAACCCCAGCGGCCGCGCCAGCCCGTCGGCGAAGAGGTCGGCGACGCTGCGGCCGGTGCGTTCCTCAAGCACGGTGGTCAGCACGTTGTAGTCCCAGTTGTTGTAGGCCCACGTCGTTCCGGGCGGGCGGCCGTCGCCGAGGAGGCGGCTCTTCGCGCGCCGCATGCCGACGGTTTCGGCGGCGGCGGGCCGGGCGACGCCGGACGTGCTGCGCAGGAGATCGAGGACCCGCGCTTCTCGCTGGGCGGCGGCGAGCGGCGGGACGTCGTCGATCCCGAGGTCTGCAAGCGTCGCTTCCAGGGGGATCTCGCCCGGCCCGTCGCCGAGGTTCTGGGCGATCAGCGCGGCGAGGACCGATTTGCGGACCGAGTGGACGGGCGTCGGCGTCGCGACGTCGCCCCATTCAAGCACGGCCTCGCCGTCGGTCAGGAGCACGAGGCTCGTCGAGCCGGCCGCCTCGGCCCGGGCGCGCAGGGCGTCGAGGCCGTCTTCGCTCCACGGCCCGGCGACGGACGGCGTCGCGAGCGCGGTGAGAAGGAGGATCAGCAGGGCGGGGAGACGCATCGGGGTCGCTTTCGATTTTTCGCGAGCCTAGCCCGATCCCGCAAAAAAGGGTTGCGGTTCGTCGCATCGGCGACGCGGCCGAGCGCGGCTTGACACGCCGCGGCGCCGCATGCGCTATCCCGCGACTTTCCGGGCATCGGCGAAAGACAAGGAGGGCGGGCCATGCACGCTTATCGGACCCACACCTGCGGCGCGTTGCGCGCGGACCAGGTCGGCGACGCCGTCCGGCTGTCGGGCTGGGTGCATCGCAAGCGCGACCATGGCGGGCTTCTCTTCATCGATCTGCGCGACCATTACGGGCTGACGCAGCTGGTCGTCGAACCGGAGATGAGCTTCTTCGGCGCGGTCGAACGCGTCCGTCAGGAAAGCGTCGTCCGCGTCACGGGAACCGTCGTCGCCCGCGATGATGACGTGAAGAACCCGAACCTTGCGACCGGCGAGATCGAGGTTCGGATCACCGAATTCGAGGTCATGTCGGCGGCGGACGATCTGCCCCTGCCGGTCTTCGGGGAGCCGGAGTACCCTGAAGACATCCGCATGACCCACCGTTATCTCGACCTTCGCCGTGATACGCTGCACGCGAACATCATGCTGCGCTCGCAGGTCATCCGCGCCGTCCGGAACGGCATGGAGCGGGCGGGGTTCACGGAGTATCAGACGCCGATCCTCACCGCCTCGAGCCCGGAAGGCGCGCGCGACTTCCTCGTGCCGTCGCGGCTGCACCCCGGCAAGTTCTACGCCCTGCCGCAGGCGCCGCAGATCTTCAAGCAGCTCATCATGGTCTCCGGCTTCGATCGGTATTTCCAGATCGCGCCCTGCTTCCGGGACGAGGACGCCCGCGCCGATCGCTCCGCCGGCGAATTTTACCAGCTCGACCTCGAAATGAGCTTCGTCGAACAGCAGGACGTCTTCGACGCCGTCGGCCCGGTGATGCGCGACGTCTTCGCGGAGTTCGCCGGCGAACGGGAGGTTTCCTCCTATCCGTTCCGGGAAATTCCGTTTGCGGAGGCGCTCCTGAAGTACGGGACTGACAAGCCGGATCTCAGGTGCCCCCTGGAGATGCAGGTCGTCTCGGAGCACTTCGTCGGCTCCGGCTTCAAGGTGTTCGCGAACATCCTCGCCGGAAATCCGAAGGCGGAGATCCGCGCGATCCCGGCGCCGACAGGCGGCTCCAGAGCCTTCTGCGACCGGATGAATGTCTGGGCCCAGAAACAGGGCCTCCCGGGCATGGGCTACATCATGTTCAACGAGGGCGACGGGCAGGGCCCCATCGCGAAGAACATCGGCGGCGACAAAGTGCGCGCGATCGCGGAGCAGCTTGGCCTGAAAGCCGGCGATGCGGCCTTCTTCCTCGCCGGCGAGCCGAAGGACTTCCTAGACGTCGCCGCGAAAGCGCGCGTGCTTGTCGGTGAAGAGCTGAAGCTCTCGAAGACCGACTCATTCGAACTCGCCTGGATCGTCGACTTCCCGATTTATGAGCGGGACGACGAAGGCGCGATCGATTTCTCCCACAACCCGTTCTCCATGCCCCAGGGCGAACTCGCCGCTCTCGATGCGGAGGACCCGGAGACGATCAAGGGCTGGCAATACGATCTCGTCTGCAACGGCTACGAGCTCGGTTCGGGCGCCATCCGGAACCACAAGCCGGAGATCATGTACGCCGTCTTCGAAAAGTGCGGCTACGGACCGGAGGTGGTCGAGGAAAAATTCGGCGGGCTCTTGAATGCCTTCAAATTCGGCGCGCCGCCCCACGGAGGCTGCGCCATGGGGATCGAGCGCATCGTCATGCTGCTCGCGGACCAGCAGAATATCCGTGAAGTGACGATGTTCCCGATGACACAGAACGCCGAGGACCTGCTGCTGAAGGCGCCCGTCGAAGCGACGCCGGAACAGCTGAAGGACGTCCACATCCGGGTGGCCATGCCGATCGTGGAGAAGACGGACTAACGTTCTTTAGACGGATTTCCCTCCGCATCCGTCCGCCAGGGTGGGAACCGGCGGTCGAGGCCGGCGTGGTAGACGCAGAGGCGCCGGCCGTCCGGGTCGGCGAACCAGGCCTCCCGCCAGCGCCAGCTTTGATCCGTCGGCTCCGTCGCGAAGGCGACGCCCGCTTCGCGGATCCTCGCGACGGTCGCATCGACATCCTCGACTTCGAAATAGAGCGACGTCCCTGCGCACGTGCACGGATCGGCGTGGTGCAGGGAGAGCGTGGTGGAGCCTGACGGCGCCTCGAAGCGGGCGTAGCGGGGCGGCGACCAGACGATGAGGCGAAACCCGAGGGCGGCGTAGAAGGCCCGCGACCTCTCAAGGTCCGAACAGTCGAGGGTGATCTGATTGAGGTCCATGCCGACGAAAAGGCGCGCCCGGGCGCGTCCCGTCAAGTCGGCGGGCTCGGCTATTTCGGGCAGGCGGCGAGGGGGGCGAAACCCTCCGGCGTCTTCGTGCCGGCGTCGCCGCAGGCGCGGGCGAGCTGCCCGGCGGTGAGGCCGATAGCGGCGGAGAGGTCTGCGGAGGAAAGGTCCGCGCCGTCGAGCACCGCGCCCGCAAGGTTCGCGCCCGCGAACTTGGCGCCCGCAAGCACCGCCCGGTCGAGGCGGGCGCCCGTCAAGTCGGCGCCCGTAAAGTCCGCTTCCTCGAGCACAGCATCCTGGAAGGAGGCGCCGGGCGCTTTGGCGCCGAGGAAGTTCGCGCGGGCGAGATAGGCCCGGTCGAGGCGGGCGCGATCGAGGACGGCCCGGTCGAAGCCCGCCTTCGTTGCGCGCAAGGCGCGGGCCGCGACGCCGGAGAGCCGGGCGGCTTCAAAGCGCGCGAAGCTCGCATCGGCGCCCGTCAGGACGGCGTTGGTGAGGTCCGCCTCGTTGAAGTTCGCGCCCTGCAGGGCGGCCGTTTCGAAGCGGGCGCGCTCAAGGAGGGCGCCGCGGAAGAAGGCGTTCGTCAGCGTCGAGCCGTTGAAGCGCGCTTCAACGAGGTTCTCGCCTTCATACTCTGCGCCCAGAAGAAACTTCTCGCTTTCATCGACGCCGGTCGGCTCGCGCTTCACCGCGCCGGTGATGACGGCGGGGCCTTCCTCCTCGATCTGCTGCAGCGTTCTGGAGAGGCCGGGGCCGAGCGCGTCTACGATCGTGTCGAGGACGTCGTATCCGACGATCACCAGCTGTTTCGTCGCCTCGCGCAGGGGGCCGGGCAGGCGGTTCTTCGCAGAGGTCGGCATGAAGGAATAGACGACGAGGTACAGCATGAAGCCGACGCAAGCGATGAGCGTGAGCAAGCGAGCCATGGAGCCTCGTCCTCGGCGCAGGCGCGCGCCGTCGCGAACCGGCGCCGACCGCCGATCGTCGATGAGGCTAGCGCGCCGCCGCTGACAAAAGTCTTAACCTTAAACGACTGTTCGGCTTAAATTTTCCGCGGTTTTGAAGGGGATCTGGAAGCGCCGCCGTCCTTCGCGACGCGCGCCTCTTCACCCTGAGGAGCCGCCGCGAGGCGGCGTCTCGAAGGGGCGGCTCCTCAGGACGAAGACTGCTCTGAGATGAACGGGAGCGACCTTCGTCCTGAGGAGCGGCGCGCAGCGCCGCGTCGCGCAGGACGGCGTTCCCCGCCCGTCACCCGCAGCCCGTATTCGCTCCGCAGCTGTCGCAGCGCATGCATGAGCCTGACCGCACCAGGGTGAACTGTCCGCATTCGGGACAGGCGTCGCCTTCATAGCCCTTGAGGCGCGCGGCGGCGACGCGGTCGCGGGTCGGGTCGGAAAGCCGGCCGCTCTGGGGCGGGCGGAGCGCGTCGGCGAGGTCGCGGACCTGGGAGCGGACCGCGCTCTCGCTCGCGGGCGCTGCGTTCTCGATCTCTTCCGTTTCGGTCTCGTCGCGCCCGCCGTTCTGTTTTCGCAGGCGGTCGAAATCGCCGCCGCGCAGCACGACGAGATTGTCCGTGCCCGCCGACCGGGAGAAGCCCTTGGAGATGAGCTTCGTCGCCTCCGCCTTCACCTTTTCCTCATCGACGCCCCGGCCGAGGGCGTCGACGGCGCTGTCCGCAGGATCGACATGGGCGAGGTCGGATCGGCCGAGATAGGAGATCGCGAGTTCACGGAAGATATAGTCGAGGATCGACGTCGCGTGCTTGATCTGGTCGTTGCCGGCGACCGGGCCAGCCGGCTCGAAGCGGGTGTAGAGATAGGCGTCGACGAACTCCTCCAGCGGCACGCCGTATTGCAGGCCGAGGGAGATCGCGATAGCGAAGTTATTCATCAGGGAGCGGAAGGCCGCGCCCTCTTTATGCATGTCGATGAAGATCTCGCCGAGCTCGCCTTCGTCGAACTCGCCCGTGTGCAGATAGACCTTGTGGCCGCCGACGATTGATTTCTGGATGTAGCCCTTACGCCGGTCCGGCAGGCGACGGCGGCCGGGCGCACGCTCCACCACCCGCTCGACGATCCGCTCCGCGACGATCCGCGCTTTCTCCGCCGCGGGCGCTTCGACGACTTTTTCGACGGTCTCCTCGACCTCGTCGAAATGCTCCGGCGTGTCGATGAAGGCGCTCGCGAGCGGCTGGGAGAGCTTCGATCCGTCCCGGTAGAGAGCGACGGACTTCAAGCCGAGCTGCCAGGCGCGCATATAGACTTTCGAGCAGTCCTCGACGCTCGCCGCCGCCGGCAGGTTCACGGTCTTCGAGATGCCGCCCGACACGAAGGGCTGGACGGCCGCCATCATCTTAAGGTGCGCGTCGATGGAGAGGGCGCGCGTTCCCCTGCGGCCGCAGGGCGTCGCGCAGTCGAAGACGGCGAGGTGTTCGGGTTTCAGGTAAGGCGCGCCTTCAAGGGTCATGGCGCCGGAGACGTAAAGGTCGGCTTCCGCGACTTCCTCGTCGCCGAAGCCGAGGCCGCGGAGGAGGTCGAAATCGGCCCGGTCGAGGTCCTCCGCCGGCACGCCGAGGACCTTGGCGCAGAACTCTTCACCCAGAACATAGTGGGAGAACGCCGCGCGGATGTCGAAAGCGTCTTTCAGCGCCTCTTCGACCAGCGCCAGTTCGCGGTCGCCGAAGCCTTCCCGGCGGAGGCTTTCCGGGTTGATGTGCGGCGCGCCGTCGAGAGTTCCCCGGCCGACGGCGTAGGCGACGATCTCGTCGATCTCGTCGGAGGCGTAGCCGAGCGCCTCGAGAGCGGCGGGCACGGAGCGGTTGATGATCTTGAAGAAGCCGCCGCCGGCGAGCTTCTTGTATTTGACGAGGGCGTAGTCCGGCTCGACGCCGGTCGTGTCGCAATCCATCAGGAGGCCGATGGTGCCCGTCGGCGCGATCGCCGAAACTTGCGCGTTGCGGAAGCCGTGCTCGGCGCCGAGGGCCTCGGCGTCGTCCCAGACGTCGCGGGCCGCCGCGATGAGCGCCCGGCGCGGCCCCCCGGCGTCGGCGAGAGGCTGCGGGCGGATGGTGAGGCCTTGATAGTCCGCCTTGCCCGTTTTGCCATGGGCGGCGGCGCGATGGTTCGCGACGACCCGGGCGGCCGCCTCGGCGTTGTCGTCGTGTTTCGGGAAGGCGCCGAGGGCGTCCGCAAGCTCCGCCGACGTGCGGTAGCCGACGCCGGTGAGGAGCGCCGTGATCGCCGCCGCCGTCTCCCGACCCGCATCGGAGTCGTAGGCAAGTCCTGAGGACATGAGGAGCCCGCCGAGATTGGCGAAGCCGAGACCCAGTGTTCTGTAGTCGAAGGACCGGCGCGCGACTTCCCGCGACGGGAACTGGGCCATGGAGACGGAGATGTCGAGGACGATCGTCCACAGCCGCGCGGCGTGCTCGAAAGCGTCGATGTCGAAGGAGCCGTCCTCGCGCTTGAACTTGACGAGGTTGAGGGAGGCGAGATTGCAGGCCGTGTCGTCGAGGAAAAGATATTCCGAGCACGGGTTCGAGGCGCGGATGTCGCCGCCTGCGGGGCAGGTGTGCCACTCGTTGATCGTGTCCTTGAACTGGACGCCGGGGTCGGCGCTCGCCCAGGCGGCTTCGGCCATCTCGGTCCAGACGGCGCGGGCGGGAAGGCGCTTCGCGACGCCGCCGTCGGTGCGGCGGATGAGCTCCCAGTCGCCGTCGTCGGCGACCGCCTGCAGGAAGGCGTTGGAGACCCGCACGGAGTTGTTGGCGTTCTGTCCGAAGACGGAGCGGTAGCCTTCCCCGTCCCAGTCGATGTCGAACAGCGGCGTCTCGATATGGGTGAAGCCCTGCGCCGCGAAATCGATCACCCGACGGATCGCGCCTTCGGGGACGCCCGCCCTCCGTGCGGCGCGGATCGCCGATTTAAGGCCCGCATTCTCCTTCGGGTCGAGCCGCGCCGCCTCGTCGAGCTTCGCGTCCGCCTCGACGACGGCGCGCATCACCTCCGGCAGGTGCGCGCGCAGCGCCGCCGACCCGGCGACGAGGGCGGCGACTTTCATTTCCTCGTCGACCTTCCAGCGGATGAACGCCTCAATGTCCGGATGGTCGACGTCGACGACCACCATCTTCGCCGCCCGCCGGGTCGTTCCGCCGGATTTGATCGCGCCGGCCGCGACGTCGCCGATCCGCAGGAAGGAGATGAGGCCTGAGGACTTTCCGCCCCCGGAAAGGGGCTCGCCTTCTCCGCGCAGGAACGAAAAGTTCGCGCCCGAGCCTGAGCCGTATTTGAAGAGCCGCGCCTCGCGCCGCCAGAGCTCCATCACCCCGCCGTCGGAGACGAGATCGTCCGTCACCGACTGAATGAAGCAGGCGTGGGGCTGGGGGCGCTCATAGGCGTTCTTCGAGCGTTTCACGCCGTTGGTCGCCGGATCGACGAAGTAGTGCCCCTGAGGGGGCCCCTCGAGGCCGTAGGCCCAGTAGAGCCCGGTATTGAACCATTGGGGCGAGTTCGGCGCCGCGATCTGGGCGGCGAGCATGTAGCAGAGCTCGTCATGGAACGCGCGGGCGTCTTCTTCAGCGTCGAACACCCCGTGGGTCCAGCCCCACCAGGCCCAGGCGCCGGCGAGACGTTCGAACACCTGCCTGGCGGAGGTTTCCGCGCCGGCCTCCGCGCCCTTCGCCGGCGCGCGGCGCTTCAGCCAGTCCGGCGCGTCGTCGTCGCCGACCCGCTCCGTCGCCGCCGGGACGCCGCTCCGCCGCACGTATTTCTGGGCGAGAATGTCGACGGCGATCTGGCTCCAGGCCTGCGGCGCCTCGATCGTCCGGCCCGCGTCCGCCTCGCCGACGCTTTTGCTCGTCCGTTCGGCGAAGCGGATGTCGCCATAGGGGGAGGCGGTTTCGGCGGTGTAGAAGCGGCTGATTTTCATGGGCGTCACGTCGGTCCGGCGGCGTTGATTGCAAGCATATCAGATGATCGCGAGTCGGCCTCCGGCGTCGATTCGCGAAGCCGTCCGATATTTTTGCGAGGGCCCGTCTTGAAGGTCGCTCCCTGTCTAAGTAAATAACTGACCAGTCAGTCATGAGGGTGCGATGCGTGCGACCACGCAGGAGGCGAAAGACGACCGGCGGCGGCAGCTGATGGCGGCGGCGCTCGAGGAGTTTTTCGAAAAGGGGTTCACAGCCGCGCGGATGGACGACGTCGCGAAACGCGCGGGCGTCTCCAAAGGCGCGGTGTACCTCTATTTCGACTCCAAAGACGCGCTCTTCAACGCGCTGATCCAGGAGCAGGCGGCGCCGGTGGCGGACCGGCTGAAGGAGGCGGCGCGCGCCGCCCTCGACCCGGAAGACGCGATCCGCGCGATGATGCGTTTCGCGCCGGTGATGATCCGCGAGACGCCGGTTCCAAAAATCGTCAAGGTGCTGATCGCCGACGCGCCGGTCTTTCCGGAGACCGTCACCGCCTATCGCGAGGACGTGGTCGAACGCGCGCTCGCGGTCGTCGCGACCATCCTGGAAAGCGGCCGCGTCTCGGGCGTTTTCGACATTCAGGACGCTGCTCTGACCGCGAGGCTTGTCGTCGCGCCGATCGTCATCTCCGCCATCTGGCGCATCGTTTTCGAGCACGACGCCGCGGCGGAGGTCGATCTTGAGGAGCTCTTCGCCCTCCACGAGCGCATGCTGATGCGGGCCTTGAAGACGAAGGACGGAGGTCCGCGATGAGACCGATCGTTTACGGAGCGCTCGGGGCGTCGCTCCTCGCCGCCTGTTCGGGGCCGGAACCGGGCGTTTATGTCGGCTATGTGGAGGCGGAACTCATCTATGTTTCGGCTCCGCAATCGGGATGGATCGAGAACGCCTCCGTCGTCGAGGGCGCGCGCGTCCGCGTCGGCGACGTCCTCGTCGAACTCGACAAGGACCAGCAGCTGGCGCGCCATGCAGAGGCCGAAGCCCAGGCGCGCCGCGCCTCGGCTCAGGCGCGTGATCTGGAGACGGGCGCCCGACGCGAGGAGATCGACCGTCTGGAGGCGCAGCTTCAGGAGGCGAGGACCCAGCTCGGCCTCGCCCGCGCCGACCGCGACCGGCAGATGCCGCTCGTTCGATCGGGCGTCGCGTCCCGGGCCCGCGGCGATCAGGTGACCGCGGACTATAAAGCGGCGCTCGCCCGGGTCAAAGCCGCCGAAGACGCGATCGAGGTCGCGCGCCTCGCCGGTCGCGATGCGGCGCGCGAAGCGGCCGTCGCCGCGGAGGCGTCGGCGCAATCGGCCCTCGTCGAGGCGGCCTGGAACCTCAGCCAGCGGACGGTGCGCGCCCGCGCGGCCGGCACGGTCGAGGACGTGTTCCTGCGGACGGGCGAGTTCGCGACGGCGGGCGCGCCGGTGGCGGCGATCCTGCCGAAGGACGCGCTGAAAGTCCGGTTCTTCGCGCCGCAGGAGGACCTAGCGCGCCTCGCCCTCGGCGACGCCGTTGCGGTGCAGGCGGACGGACGGGCCGAGGCGTTGGACGCGAAGATCTCCTTCATCGCGTCGGAGGCGGAGTTCACGCCGCCGGTCATCTATTCGAACGCCGCCCGCGACAAGCTGGTCTTTCTTGTCGAAGCCCGGCTGCCGGCCGACGCAGGCCTTCGCCCGGGGCTTCCCGTCGATGTGAGGCTGCAATGAGCGATCTCGCGATCGACGTGCGCGGTCTCGTGAAGCGCTTCGGCGACAAGACCGCCGTCGATGGCGTCGACATCCAGATGCCGAAGGGGGAGGTCTGGGGCTTTCTCGGGCCGAACGGGTCCGGCAAAACGACCACCATCCGGATGATCTGCGGCCTCCTGACGGCGAGCGAGGGGGAGGGCGAGGCCCTCGGCTGGGACATCCGTCGGCAGGCGGATAAAATCCGCCGCGCGACCGGCTACATGACCCAGAAATTCTCCTTCTGGGGCGACCTCACGATCCGGGAGAACCTCGAATTCGTCGCGCGCCTCTATCAGCTGAAGGACATGAAGCGCCGCGTCGACGAGACCCTTGAAACCCTTGGTCTCGCGGACCGCCAGCGCCAGCTCGCCCAGGCGCTGTCAGGGGGCTGGAAACAGCGCATGGCGCTTGCGGCCGTCACCATGCACCAGCCGCGGCTTCTCCTCCTCGACGAGCCGACGGCGGGCGTCGACCCCCAGGCGCGGCGCGATTTCTGGGACGAGATCCATCGTCTCTCCACGGACGGCATGACGGTGCTCGTCTCCACCCACTATATGGATGAGGCCGAGCGCTGCGACCGCATCGTCTACCTCGCAAACGGCAAATCGGTGACGCGAGGGACGGTGAAAGACATCATCGTACGCTCCGGCCTCGTCACGTTTCGAGGCGAGGGGGAGAGCGTCCGCCGCCTTGCCGAACGACTGAAGGGCAGGCCGGGCCTCGATCACGTCGCTTACTTCGGCGCGGCGCTGCATGTGAGCGGCTGCGATCGCGACGCCGTCGCCGCCGCTGTCGCGGGTACGGAGGGCGTCGACTGGCGCGAGGTGCGCCCGAGCCTTGAAGACGCGTTCATCGCGCTCACCGCCGAGGCGGGCGCCGACCGGAGAGCCCACGGATGATGCCGGACGCTTTCGCGCGCGTCGGCGCCGTCTTCATGAAGGAGCTCGTCCAGATGCGCCGGGACCGGCTCACCTTCGGGATGATGCTGGCGATCCCGATCATGCAGCTTCTCCTCTTCGGCTTCGCGATCAACACCGACCCGAAGAAGCTGCCGACGGCGGTGCATGTGGAGGAGACGACGCCGATCGTCCGCACGCTTCTGCGCGCGCTCGAAACCTCCGACTACTATGAGTTCGTGATGGAGACGGACGATCCGCGCGAGAGCGCCGATCTTCTCGCGCGAGGGGAGGTCGTCTTCGTCGTCTCGTTTCCCGCGGGGTTCACCGAGCGGCTCGTGCGCGGCGAGCGTCCGCAGATCCATATCGACGCCGACGCGTCGGACCCGGCGGCGTCCTCTTCGGCCGTCGCCCGCGCCGAGGCGATCTTCGAGCGGGCGCTCCGCCACGACCTTAAAGGCCCGCTCGCCCACCTCAGCCCAAGGCCGGGGCCTTTCGAACTGGTCGTCCACTCCCGCTACAATCCGGAGGGGATCACCCAGTACAACATCGTGCCCGGGCTGCTCGGCGTGATCCTCACCATGACCCTCGTCATGATCACCGGTATGGCGATGACGCGGGAGGCTGAGCGGGGGACGCTTGAAAACCTCCTCGCCATGCCGGCGCGGCCCTTCGAGGTGATGCTCGGCAAGATCGCGCCCTACGTCGGCGTCGGCGCCGTGCAGACGACGGTCATTCTGGTTGCGGCGACGCTCCTCTTCGGGGTGCCGTTCTTCGGCTCCCTCGGCGTTCTTCTCCTCGGCGTGACGGTGTTCGTGGCGGCGAACCTCGCCCTCGGCTTCACCTTCTCCACCATCGCGACATCCCAGATGCAGGCGATGCAGCTCACCTTCTTCTTCTTCCTCCCGTCGCTGCTTCTCTCGGGCTTCATGTTCCCGTTTCGCGGGATGCCCGGCTGGGCGCAGGCGATCGGAGAAGCGCTGCCGCTCACCCATTTTCTGCGGATCGTCCGGGGCGTCATGCTGAAGGGCGCGGGCCTCGTCGATCTCGCCGGCGAATTCGCGGCCCTCGGCCTCTTCACCGCCTTCGTCGTCGCGGTGGCCATGGCGCGCTATCAGCGGACCCTGGACTGACCGGCCGCCGCTAGACCCTCGATGCGACGGGCGCCATAGTCCCGCCCGACTGCGGAAGGACGGTATCCTGTATGATTAAGAAGCTGTTCGCCTGGTGGGACGGCGCGACCTTGGGCGCGCTCTTCGACATCGCCAAGGGCGGCGTCCTCGTCGGCGAGGACGGGCAGGGCAACAAATACTATGAGGAGAAGGTCGCGAAGTCGGGCTCGGCCGACGGCGTGAAGCGGCGCTGGGTCGTCTATCACGGCGTCGCGGAAGCCTCCCGGGTGCCGCCGGACTGGCACGGCTGGCTGCATCACACCTTCGACCAGCCGCCGACGGAAGCGCCGCTCCGCCGCCAGAGTTTCGAGCAGGAGCATCTGCCGAACATGACGGGCACGCCGCTCGCCTATCATCCGAAAGGCTCGCTCGCCCGCGGCGGCGCGACGCCGAAGAAAAGTTACGACGCCTGGTCGCCGGACGCCTGAGGCGCCGCGGCCGATCCGATTTCCGGGGAGACTGAAGAGAGATGAAACACAGCCTGTTCGAGACCGCCGTCGGCGCCCTTGTGCTGATTGTCGCCGGTACCTTCTTTTTCTACGGCGCCCAGCGGAGCGATCTTTCCGGCGGCGGCGGGTACACCCTCTCGGCGAAATTCGGCCGCATCGACGGCCTCGCGGTCGGCGCGGACGTGCGCCTTGCGGGCGTCAAAGTCGGGACCGTCGCGCGCCAGTCCCTCGATACCGCGACTTATGAGGCCGCCGTCGACATGACGATCAACAGCGGCGTGCCGATCCCCGAGGACAGCGTCGCAAAGGTGACCCTCGACGGTCTTCTGGGGGGCGCCTACGTCTCGATCGAGCCCGGCGGATCGGACCTTTATCTCGAACCCGGCCAGAGCTTCTCATTCACCCAAGGCTCCGTCGATCTCATCGGCCTCGCCTCACGCGCCGTGCTCGGCGGGCCGGGAACGGACGAGTAAGACGGCTGAAGGAGACCTCCATGCACCGCACGCTGACGACGCTCCTCGCCATCGGCCTCGCCGCGCCTGCGGCCGCGCTCGCCCAGTCCGCCGAGCGCGAGGACCTGCCGCCGGCGGCGGAGACCTTCCAGTCCGACGAGCTGGAGCGGCTTTCGGCGCAGTCGGAGCTCGACGCCCTCGCCCCGACGGAGGAGGCCGCGGTGGTCGAGCCGATTTCGGTGACGCTTAGGGCCCTCGACAAGGTCGTCGCGCGCTATACGGACATCATCGCGCCGATCAACGAGAAAGTCCGCTTCGGAACTCTCGAGATCGTAGCGCGGACCTGCTACAAACGTCCGCCGGAGGAGTTTCCCGAAACGACGGCGTTTCTGGAGATCGGCGATTTCGGGCTCGACGGCGTCGAGCGCAACCCCGCGGACGCCGTCGAAGATGAGATCGACCCGATCCGGGAGGCGGAAGACCTCGATGCGGCGGACGGCCTGCGCTTCGTCGCCGACGATGAAGACTTCGACCCCGCCTCCGTCCCGCCGGGCCCCGGCGGCGACACGGTGTTCACCGGCTGGATGTTCGCGTCGAGCCCGGCGCTCAACCCGCTCGAGCACCCGGTCTACGACGTCTGGGTCATCGACTGCGCTCAGCGTACGACCGAAGTCGCGCCGGAAGAGGGCGCTGAGGCCGACGCGGCGAGCGACAGCACGAACGCCGCGTCGCAATGATCGATCGGCGCCGCGGCGAAATCCGCGGTCGTCGTTAACGCCTCGTCCAGAACGCCTTCATAGACGCTTCGGTCGATCTCCACCGCGCCGAGCCGTGCGATGTGCGGGTTGATGAACTGCGCGTCGAGAACCCGGTAGCCGGCGGCGTTCAGGCGGGCGACGAGGTGGACGAGGGCGACTTTGGAAGCATCCGTCTCCCGCGAAAACATGCTCTCCCCGAAGAACGCTGAGCCGAGGGCGATCCCGTAAAGCCCGCCGACGAGCGCGCCCTCCCGGCGCACCTCGACGGAGTGGGCGAACCCGATCTCCGCAAGCTGACGGTACAACGTCTCGATCGGCCGGTTGATCCAGGTCTCCGGACGATCCTCCGTCTCTTCGGCGCAGGCGGCGATCACCGCGTCGAAATCCCGGTCGACGCTGACCTCGAAGCCGGCGTTGCGCACCCGCTTCTTGAGAGACCGGGAGATCTTCAAACCGTGAAGGGGGATGACCCCGCGCTTGTCCGGCCGCACCCACAGGATCTGGTCGTCGTCCCGCTCGCGCGCCATCGGGAAGAACCCGAGAGAGTACGCCCGCAGGAGGTCGCTCGGCGTGATCGACGGGGCTTCGTCGCGGGGCATCGGCGAAGCCTGCCCGAGTCAGGGCGCAAAGAGAAGCGCCGCCCCGAAGGACGGCGCTCCCGTTGGTCTTAAGCGAGATCGAAGACGAGGAACTCCGCGCCCTCGTCCGTTGCAAAGGCGAGGCGGCGGACGTCTTCAATCGCCGCGCCGTCGCCGGCGTCCAGGCGCTCGCCGTTGACGGCGAGGCTCCCGCGCGCGACTTGCACCCAGGCGCCGCGACCCTCGGCGATGGAAAGCTCCGCCTCGCCTCCCGCCTTCAGGACCGAGGCGAAGATGTTCGCATCCTGATGGATGGTGAGCGAGCCGTCGCGCCCGTCGCGGGAGGCGACGAGGGCGAGGCGGCCGTCCCGCTCGCTCGCGAAGGACGTCTGCTCATAACCCGGCGCGAGGTTCTTCGCCTCCGGCAACAGCCAGATCTGCAGGAAGTGGACGGGGTCCGTCCTCGAGGCGTTGAACTCCGAGTGGGTGACGCCGGTTCCGGCCGTCATCCGCTGAACGTCGCCCGGTTTAATGACCGAGCCCGTGCCGAGGCTGTCTTTGTGCTCCAGCCCGCCGTCGAGGACGTAGGAGAGGATCTCCATATCCTTGTGCGGGTGCGCGCCGAAGCCGGCGCCCGGCGCGACCCGGTCCTCGTTGATCACCCGGAGCGAGCGGAAGCCCATATGCTTCGGGTCGTAGTACTGGCCGAACGAGAAGCTGTGCCGGCTTTTCAGCCAGCCGAAATCGGCGGGGCCGCGGTCTTCGGCTTTTCTGATCGTGATCATGGTTTGTCTCCCAGATCGGGGCGCGGGGTCGCGCTCCCTGCTTGGGATCGATATGCGCCCGGCGACGGGCGGCCGAAACGCGCCGGGCCGGCGACACCCTGTTCCCGATCGGAGAACGGCCGCGGCGCGCGTCAGCCCTGCGTTTCAGGCTGGGTTTTCAGAAATTCCTCCAGCCAGTGGATGTGATAGTCGCCGGCCTGGAACTCCGGCTGGTCGAGGAGCCGCTGGAACAGGGGAACGGTCGTCTCTACGCCGGTGACCACGATTTCCGACAACGCGCGGCGCAGGCGCGAGAGGGCGAGCTCGCGCGTGTCCGCGTAAACGATCAGCTTACCGATCATCGAGTCGTAATAGGGCGGGATCGAATAGCCGGCGTAGACGGCCGAATCGAACCGGACGCCGATGCCGCCGGGCGCATGATAGTCCGTGACGGTCCCGGGCGAGGGGCGGAACGTGAAGCCGTTCTCCGCATTCACCCGGCACTCGATGGCGTGGCCGCGGAACTGGACGTCCTCCTGGCGGAAGGAGAGGGGCTCGCCGGCGGCGATGCGCAGCTGCTCGCGCACGAGATCGACGCCGGTGATCTCCTCCGTCACCGGATGTTCGACCTGAATGCGGGTATTCATCTCGATGAAGTAGAACTCGCCGTTCTCCCACAGGAACTCGATGGTGCCGGCGCCGAGATAACCGAGCTCGGCGATCGCCTTGCGGACGGTTTCGCCGATCTGCGCGCGCTGGGCGTCGTCGAGGACGGGCGAGAGGGCTTCTTCCAGAACCTTCTGGTTGCGGCGCTGGAGGGAGCAGTCCCGCTCGCCGAGCTGGGCGACGTTGCCGTGGCTGTCGGCGATGATCTGCAGCTCGATATGGCGCGGCGTCTCAAGGTATTTTTCAAGATAAACCGCATCGTCGCCGAAGGCGGCGGCGGCCTCGGATTTCGCGGTGGCGATCGCTTCGGCGAGGTCGTCTTTCGTGCGGGCCACTTTCATGCCGCGCCCCCCGCCGCCGGAGGAGGCTTTGACGAGCACCGGGTATCCGATCTCGTCCGCGACCCTGAAGCCTTCCTCATCCCCCTCGATTGCGCCGTCGGAGCCCGGAACGAGGGGGATGCCGACGCGGCCCATGGCCTGTTTGGCGGCGATCTTGTCGCCCATGACCCGGATATGATCCGCCGTCGGACCGACGAAAGTCATGTTGTGGGCCGCGACGATCTCCGCGAACCGGGCGTTTTCAGAGAGGAACCCGTATCCCGGGTGGATGGCGTCCGCCTCGGTGATCTCCGCCGCGGCGATGATCGCCGGCACGTTGAGATAGCTTTCCTTCGCGGCAGGCGGGCCGATACAGACGCTTTCGTCCGCGAGCCGCACGTGCATTGCGTTCGCGTCCGCCGTCGAATGGATGGCGACCGTCGGGATGCCGAGGTCCTGACAGGCGCGGTGGATACGAAGCGCGATCTCGCCGCGGTTCGCGATCAGAACTTTTTTCAGCATGGGGCGGACGTCCTGCTTGGGGCCGCTTTCTGCGGCGTGCTGACGACTTAGCTGAGGATGAGCAGCGTTTCGCCGAACTCGACGGGCTGCGCGTCGTTGACGAAGATCTGGCTCACCGTCCCGCCATGGGTGGCGGTGATCGGGTTCATGGTCTTCATCGCCTCGACGATGAGAAGGGTCTGTCCTTCCTTCACCTTGTCGCCGACCTCCACGAAGGATTTCGCGCCCGGAGAGGGAGAGCGGTAGGCGGTGCCGACCATGGGCGATTTCACCGCGCCCGGATGATCCGACGGGCTCGCCGATGAAGTCGGTGCGGGCGTCTCGGGCGCGGGGGCCGACACCGCGGCGACCGGGGCCGGCGCAGGAGGGCCCGCCGCGGCAAAGACGGTCGGGGCCGGCGGCGCCGTGCGCGCGACCCGCAGGCGGATGTCTTCGCGTTCGAGCTCGATCTCGGTGAGATCCGTCTGGGTCAGGATCTCGGCGAGCTCGCGCACGAGGGCGGCTTCGCCGGAATTGTCTTTTTTTGTCATGGTTTCTGACCTTCCGCCCTTCGCATCGCCGCGCGTTTAAGACTTGTGGCCCTGTGGGTTATCGGCTTGCGCGCGCCTCCGCAAGGGCGCGCGCAGCGTCGAGAGCGAGGACGTAACCCTTTGATCCGAAACCGCAGATCACCCCGTGGACGACCGGCGAAACATAGCTATTTCGACGAAACGGCTCGCGCGCGTGCACGTTGGAGAGGTGCAGCTCGATCTTCACCGCGGCCACCGCCGCGAGGGCGTCCCGAAGCGCGATGGACGTGTGGGTGTAGGCCGCGGGGTTGATGATGAGCGCCGCCGCCGCGCGGGCGTCCTGCACGAAGCCGACAAGTTCGCCTTCGCCGTTCGTCTGGCGGAACTGAAGGTCCCAGCCGAACGCGTCCGTCCGGGCGCGGCAGGCGGCTTCAATGTCCGCCAGCGTCTCACGGCCGTAGATGTCGGGCTCGCGCTCCCCGAGAAGGTTGAGGTTCGGGCCGTTCAGGATATGGCAGACGGGCTTCGCTGCGGGCATGGCTCTTATCGACGGCGGCGGGCGCCTTGCTTGCGGCCCCGGGGCGGGCCAATTCACTAGAGGCAATAGCGGACCGCAGCGAGGAAATCGTCAACAGCCGGCTGATTGGAGCCGGGCGATCGGAGGATGCGATGGAGATCACCGTCAACGGAGAGCCGAAAGCCCTCGCGCGCGTCCTCACCGTTTCCGAGCTTCTGGCGGAGCTGGCCCTGGAGCCGAAAAAGATCGCTGTCGAGCGCAATCTGGAAATCGTCCCGAAATCCCGCTTCGACGCCGAACGCCTCGCCGACGGCGACCGGATCGAGATCGTCCAGTTCGTGGGCGGGGGGTGAGCACGGCTTCGTTCACGTGATCGAGCAGGACTTTGAATGACCCAATCGAACAATAACCTCACCGTCGCCGGCCGGGAGTTTTCCTCCCGGCTCATCATCGGCACGGGCAAGTATGAAACCTACGCCCAGAACGCCGAGGCCGCAGAGGCGGCGGGCGCGGAGATGGTGACGGTCGCCGTACGACGGGTGAACCTCACCGACCGCGACAAGCCGATGCTGGTCGATTTTCTCGACCCGGAAAAATACGTCTATCTTCCGAATACGGCCGGATGCTTCACGGCTGAAGACGCGATCCGCACCTTGCGTCTCGCGCGCGAGGCGGGGGGCTGGTCGCTCGTGAAGCTCGAGGTTCTCGCCGACCAGAAGACGCTTTATCCGGACATGGAGGAGACCCTCAAAGCCGCGAAGCTTCTCATCGCCGAGGGCTTCGAGGTGATGGTCTACTGCAATGACGACCCGGTCTACGCGCGCAAGCTCGAAGAGGCCGGCTGCTGCGCGATCATGCCTCTCGGGTCGCTCATCGGCTCCGGCCTCGGCGTTTTGAACCCGGTGAACATCCGCCTCATCATCGAGCAGTCGTCCGTCCCCGTCATCATCGACGCAGGCGTCGGCACGGCGTCCGACGCGGCGGTGGCGATGGAGCTCGGCGCCGACGGGGTTTTGATGAACACGGCGATCGCCGAGGCGAAAGACCCGATCCTGATGGCGAGCGCGATGAAGCACGCCGTCATCGCCGGGCGGGAGGCCTACCTCGCCGGCCGCATGCCGAAGAAGCGCTATGCGGATCCGTCCTCGCCCCTGGCCGGGCTGATCTGACGTCAGGCCCTCGCCGCCGTCCTTCGCGACGCCCGCTCCGCGGGCTCCTCAGGACGAAGACTGCTCCGAACTTCGTCCTGAGAGGCTGACTCGAAACAGGAACCATGGCGCGATCGCCGGCGGCGGTCCCTGCGTCCATCCTTCGAGACGGCGTCGGCGCTGACGCGCCGAAGCCTCCTCAGGATGAGCTGATGCTCATCGTTCGCCAGTGGAAATGCTCATCCTGAGGAGCCCGCGGAGCGGGCGTCTCGAAGGATGGCCACGAGCGCCGTATCATCTGAGCGCTCCCGGCAGCGAGTTATCAGCCAGTCTCAGAGGAGCCGCCCCAAGGCGGCGTCGCGAAGGACGGCGGGCGCCGACCTCAGCTCTTCGCAGCCGTCTTCGCCGCTTCGATCGCTGCGCGGAGGCCGGGCTCGGTCCATCCTGAAAACGCCTGGACGAATTCGCCGTCGGCGCTCGCGACGACGATCGCCGGCGTGCCGCTGACGCCCATCGCCTGGGCGAGTTCGTACGTGCGCTGAAGGGAGGCTTTGTGCGCCTCGCTCTCGGCGACCGATGATGCGAGCTTCTTCGCGTCGAGCCCCGCCTGCTTCGCGATCTCGGCGAGCCGCTTCTCCGTCAGCGTGCCGCTTGCGTTCATCAGGGCGAAATGAAAGTCGAGATACTTGCCCTGTTCGCGGGCGGCGAGGGCGTAGCGGGCGGCGGTCTCGGATTCCTCCTTCAGGATCGGCAGTTCCCGGAAGACGACCTTCACGGACTCATCCTTGTCGATCAGCTCCCGGATCACCGGGCTCGCCGCCTTGCAGTAACCGCAGTGATAATCGAAAAATTCGACGACTGCGACGTCCGCGTCCGCCGCGCCGACCACGACCCCGTCCTGGTCGGAGAGGAGCGTCGAGAGCCGGGCTTTCGCTTCGGCGTTGAGACGCTCGGCGGCTTCAAGCTCCTGACGCTCCGCATACGCGTTCACCGACTGAAGAATCACCTCGGGGTGTTCGAGGATATAGGTGCGGACGATCTCCTCGACCTGCTCCTGGGTGAGGTCGGGCGATTTTTCCTGCGGTTCGGCCGGCGCCTTGGAGCAGGCGGGGGCGGAGAGGAGGCCGAAAGCGGCGAGGGCGATGGCGCCGGCGCGGGCGGTCGTCAGCATGCGTTTCACCTTGTTTTGGTCTCGTGTTCTCAGCGGCGCTGCGCGCCGGCGGCGCTCGCCTTCGACACGGCGGCGGCGAGAATGTCCGTCGCCTGACGCCATTCCGTCGTGCCGCGATCAAGCCCCGCCTGCGCGCGGCGCGCGAAGGAGATGGCGTCACCGTAAGCGCCGTAGGCGTAGCGGGCCTCCGCTGTCGCGAGGAAGGACATGGTATCATTCCCCAGCATGTCGTAGGCGCGCGCCATCTCCGCCCAGGCGAAGCCGTTTTCGGGTTCGAGCCGCACGGCGGCGCGCAGCTGGGTGACGGCCGCCTGGACGTTCGCGGCGTTCTCCGTCGCGATCAGGGCCCGCGCGACGTTCACTTTCAGAAGCGGTTCGGTCGGCGCCAGCTCCGTCGAGCGCTTGTGGGGCGCGATGGCGGCTTCGACCTCTCCGTGCTCGAACAGCATCTGGCCTTTGAGCTCGTGATAATAAGGATTGTCCGGATACTTCGCGATAAGGCCGTCGATCGCCGGCAGCGCCTTGTCGAGCTGCGAGGCGCGATAGTAGGCGATCGAGCGGGCGTACTCGGCGGCGTCGGAGGTGTTCTCCGGCGGATACAGCCGCATGGTCGTTTCCGGATCCTGCAGGAAGCCGTGGATCTTCGCCTGGACAAGCCGCAGCTCTTCGATCGACTGCGGATCGTCCCGGCGGTTCCAATAGGGCGAGCGCTGGGCCCGCTGGTCGAGGGACGTCACGCGCTGCGCGGGAAGGGGGTGGGTCTGCAGATAGGGGTTGATCCGGTAGCCCGAGATGACGCGTCGGCTGCTGAGCTTCTGGAAAAACTCAAGGAGACCGCGGCTCGACTGGCCCGTCGCGTCGAGGAAGGTGACGGCCGCCTGGTCGGCGGAAGCCTCCTGACCGCGGGAGTATTTGAGGTAGTTCGCCTGCGCCGCCGACTGGCCGAGGCCGAGAATGCCGATGCCCGCCTCGGGCGCGCCCGCCGCGATGGCGCCGATGCCGAGGGCGAGGGACAGGAGGATCGGGCGCGAGGCTTTCGCGATCGCCTCATCGGAGCGGGCGAGGTGCCCGCCGGTCATGTGACCCGTCTCGTGGGCGATGACGCCGATGATCTGGTTCGGCGTGTCCGCCTCCGTAATCAGCCCGGTGAAGACGAACATCTTGAGGCCGCCGGCGACGAAGGCGTTGAGGCTCGGATCGCCGATCAGATAGATTTCAACGGCTTCCGGCGTCAGGCCCGCGGCTTCGAAGATCGGGTCCGAATACTCCCGGAGCATCAGCTCGATTTCTGCGTCCCGCAGCAAGGACTGTGCGGCGGCGTTTGAAACCGACAGTGCGAGCGCCGCCGCGACGGCGGCGGCCGTCCGGACGAAAGCCTCGCGCAACATCGTGCCCATCTTCAAACGCTCCTCGCCAGCATCGGCCCCAGCCGCGAACCTCTGACGCAAAATTGCGTCGATCTTGCGTCGCGAACAGCGCCGGAGCCGCCAGAGCTGTCGCGCGTTAGAGCTTGCCGCGCAGAGCCCGCGACCACCAGCCCTGTTTAGGCGGTCCTTCCGCCTCAGTGTTCTCAAGAGGCCGCGAGGCGGGCTCTTCGTCCTCCGCGTCGTCGGCGACGGCGCTCCGCGCGGGCTCGGACGGCTGATCCTCGTCAACCGAGACGGGTTCAGCGGTTGGCTCCTCGGGCTCGGCCCGCGGCGCGGCCTCGTCCGATGCGGTCTCGGACGCTGCTCCTGTCGCCGCCTCGGCTGTCGCCGCCTCAGCCGGTTTCGAGTCGGCTGCTTCGACCACCGTGTCGCCGTCGGTCGTCTCCGATGACGACGCGTCCGACGTCTCGCCGTCTTCGGCTTTCTTGTTGCGGCGGCCGCCCCTGCGGCCGCGGCGGCGGCGTTTGCGGGGCCTGTCGTCGCCGTCTTCGTCGCCGTCGCCGCGGGCTTCGGTCTCGCCGTCCTCATCGTCCGAGGGGGCCTCGTCCTCGCCCTCTGTTCGGGCTTCGGCGCCGTCCGCCTCCGCTTCGTCGCCGTCGGAACGTCGGCCGCGCCGCCGGCGGCGGCGCTTGCGCGGTTTGTCGTCCGCTTCCTCATCATCGGCAGAGGGCGAACGCGATTCGGTCGCTTCGGCGTCCGGCGGCGCCGCGTTCTCTGGCGCCGCGTCTTCGACCTCGTCGTCCTCATAGTCCTCCGGCGCGTCCGTCGTCACCGGGCGATGGGCGCGGCGCGGCCGGTCGGGCGCGGGGCCCCGCTTCTCGATGTCGAACTGGTCGCCGTGGAGGTCGTGGGCGGCGGCGACCTCGAGGACGACGCCGTACTCGTCTTCGATGCGCTGCAGCCGCGCCCGCTGGGCGTTCAGCATGTGGAGGGCCGTCGCCAGTGCGGTGCGGACGATCAGCGTCCCCGCAGTTCCGGCGGCCGCTTCCGATTCGACCGCCCGCAGAATGCGCGTCGCCGCCGTATCCGGCGCTCTGACGACGCCCATTCCGTCGCAGACCGGACAGGTCACAGTCGTCCCGTCAACAATGCCCGAGCGGCGGCGCTGCCGCGACATCTCCAGGAGCCCGAAAGAGGAGATGCGCCCCATCTGGATGCGCGCCCGGTCCGCCGAAAGCGCTTCCTTCAGCGCTTTTTCAACCTGCCGGTTGTGGCGGTTCTCCTCCATGTCGATGAAGTCGATGACGATGAGGCCGGCGAGGTCGCGCAGGCGGCATTGCCGGGCGAGTTCGTGGGCCGCCTCGATATTCGTCTTCACGGCGGTGAGCTCGATATTGCGCTCGCCGGTCGATTTGCCGGAGTTCACGTCGACGGCGACCATCGCCTCGGTCACGTGGATGACGAGGTAGCCGCCCGATTTCAGCTTGACCGTCGGCGTGTAGACCTCGTCGAGCTGGCGCTCGACGCCGTGGGCGACGAACAGCGGTTTGTCGCCCTGATAGCGCTGGACGTTCTTCGCATGGCTCGGCATCAGCATGCGCATGAAGTCTTTCGCCTCGCGATAGCCTTCCTCGCCCTCGACGACGACCTTGCCGATGTCCTTGTCGTAGAGATCGCGGATCGCGCGGCGCACGAGGCTCGCTTCTTCGTAGATGAGGCAGGGCGCGATCGATTTCAGCGTCATCTCGCGCACCGAATCCCAGATGCGCAGGAGGTAGTCGTAATCGCGTTTGATCTCGATCTTCGTGCGCTTCGCCCCCGCCGTCCGTACGATTAGCGCCATCCCGGGGGGTACGGACAGTTCCTCGACGACGCGGCGCAACCGTTTCCGGTCGGAGGAGGAGGCGATCTTGCGGGAGATGCCGCCGCCGCGCGCCGTGTTCGGCATGAGGACGCAGTAGCGGCCGGCGAGGGACATATAAGTCGTCAGCGCCGCGCCTTTGTTGCCGCGCTCTTCTTTCACCACCTGTACGAGGAGGATCTGGCGGCGCTTCACCACCTCCTGAATTTTGTAGTTGCGCAGAATGCGGGCGCGTTCGCGGCGAACCTCCGCATAGCGCTTTTCAAGGGCGGCGATTTCCTCCCGGGACGGGGGCGTTTCATCGTCGAGAACCCGGGCGACCGCGTCGTCGTCCGCGTCATCGGTATCGCTGCTCTCTTCGTCGTCGACATCATCGCGCGCGGCGATCCCGTCGACGTCCGCCGGCTCCGCGTCGTCATTGGAGACGGCTTCCGGCGCGTCGGCGTGCAGGGCTTCAAGATCGGGTTGTTCGGAGACGCCCGGATCGACGGCGTCGTCCGGTTCGACGGCCTCGGCGGCCGCTTCGAAGGGGTCCGCCTCGTCGTCGGCGATCGTCTCCGGATCGGCGTCGATCTGCGCCGGGCGCGAGGAATCGGCCGCCATGGTGCGCGGCGCTCCGCCCTCGTCGTCCGGATCGCTGTCCGCATCCGGATCGTCGTCCGCCTCAGGGGCGTCGTCGCCCGCATCCGCGGCGGCGGAGCGCGTCTCTATGCTTTCGGCCTTCTCCTCAGCGGCCTCGCTATCGTCGTCGGACGAGGCCGCCGCTTTGATTGCGCCGGCGTCGTCGGTCTCGTCGTCGGCTTGATCCTCGCCGGACGAAGCGTCTGCGTTCTCGTTCTCCGAGCCGTCCGCATCTGCGGACGCCGAACGCCGCCGCCTGCCGCGGCGCCGCCGGGAGCGACGCCGGCCGCGGCTTTCGCCGTCATCCTCATCGCCGTCCTCGTCCGGATCGTCGCCGCTGTCGTCCTCGGCGGCGCGGGCGGACGGGAAAGCGTCTTCGTCGTCGTCGTCCGCATCGAGCGCCGCGTCGCTTTCGACGCGCTCCAGCGCGCGTTCGAGCTCGGCTTCCTCCGCCTCCAGCGCGCGCAGGGCTTCCCTGTCGGCGACCGGGATCTGGTAATAGTCGGAGTGGATTTCGGAGAAGGCGAGGAAGCCGTGGCGGTTGCCGCCGTATTCCACGAACGCCGCCTGGAGCGAGGGTTCGACGCGGGTCACCCGCGCCAGATAAATGTTCCCGCGAAGGGGCTTACGGCCTTCGGTTTCGAAGTCGAAGTCTTCGATCCGTTTTCCATCGACGACCGCGACCCGGGTCTCCTCCCGGTGGGCGGCGTCGATCAACATGGTTTTCGTCATTGAAGGGGTCCTCGCGGCCCGTCCTCAGAGGGAAAGGGCCGGCTGTCAGCGGCCGACGCCGTCGCCCGGCCGCCGCGCGCCGGGCGTCGAGCCCGGGCGTCGGAGTGCGGTCTTGGCGGAGCAGGCGGCGCATCGGCAATTCGATCAAAAAGGCCGGCTTTTCATGGGGTCCGAGGACCCGGGCCGGCGGGGCGTCTGTCGTTCGAACCCGGCGCGGCGGTTAGGGCGCGTCCAGGTCGGCCCCTCCTCGCGTCTCGGTCTCTAGGCGTCGCCGCCCGATAAGAAAAGCGAAACCGGCGGGGCGGCCGGTTCGCCCGCAATCGACGCCGTCATTGTGGACGCTATCGCTTGCAGGCTGGGTCGCCGGTCGGGTCGAAACAGGTCCGGCGGAAGCGTCGCGCGAGGCGCGAACACATGGGATCGTGTCACGCAAACATTTGACGCGTGTTAAACATGGCCCACCCCGCGGCAAAAGAAAAGCGCGCGCGGAGCCGACTCACGGTTCTGTTCATGCAAGAGCTAATGCTTAACACGACGTTAACGAAGCCTGCGCTATCGCTCGCGCTCGGGCGGGCGTAGCGACAGGACTTCAAGGTATGGCGGCTGTGCGGTTCGCGGCGGGATTTCTGGAGGGGCTGATCCGGTTTTTTCCGGCGGTCTTCGCGTGCCTGTTCGCCCTTGGGGCGATCGCGCAGGACGCGCGGCTGACGCTTCTCGACGTGCGGTTCGGACCTTCGGCGGAGCGGACGCGCATCGTTCTCGACCTGAAAGGCGTTGTCGCCCACCGCACCAGCCTCGATGCGAGCGCGGCCTCGGTGATGGTCGATCTGCCATCGACCGCGTTCGCCCTCAAAGGCGTCGCGCCGGGCTCCGGATCGGCGAAGGGCAGGGGCGTCGTCGGCTCTTATGACTACGGCCCCGCCGCCGACGGCCTCGGCTCGCGCCTCGTCTTCGATCTCGCCGAGCCCTCCAAGGTGCTCGACGTCTTCGTTCTGCCGCCGCAGGACGGTCTCGGCCATTCGCGCCTCGTCATCGATCTTGCGCCGGCAGCCCTCGGCGCCATGGCCGCCCAAGACGGCGCCATCTGGGGCGCTTACGAGCCGATCGTCGCCGTGCGTCCCGCCCCGCCGCCGGAAGCGCGCTTGCAGCTTGAGGAGCCGGCGGCCTTCGCCGACGCGGCGCCGGCGCCCTCGGTGAAGCCGCAGCAGGCGGCGCGCGTCATCGATCCGCCGGTGCGCAAAGCATCGGACCGCAAAGTGATCGTGATCGACGCCGGACACGGCGGGCGCGATCCCGGCGCCATCGGCAGAGGCGGCACGCGCGAAAAGGCCGTTACGCTCGCAACGGCGTTGAAGCTGCGCGACGCGCTCAACCGGACCGGGCGCTACGAGATCGTGCTGACGCGCGACGACGATACGTACCTGCGGCTCGACGAACGGGCGGAGATCGCGCGGGCCGCCCACGCCGATCTCTTCCTTTCGATCCACGCCGACGCTCTGGCGGGGAATGTCGACGTGCGCGGCGCCTCTGTCTGGACGCTTTCCGAAACGGGGTCGAAGCGTATCGCCAACGCCGTCAGCCGCGGCGACTACATCATGTTTGACGACTCCATCGCGAACGAGGAAGTCGGCGTCATCCTGTTCGACCTCGCCCAGCGCGAGACCAAGAACCAGTCCGCGCGTTTCGCCCAGCTCCTGATCCCTGAACTCGGCAAGGTCGCGCCGCTCGTCGGCAACACCCACCGCACGGCCGCATATCGCGTTCTCCTGTCGCCCGACGTGCCGGCCGTGCTTCTGGAGCTCGCCTTCCTCTCCAACGCGGCGGACGAAAAGAACCTGTCCAACGCGGCCTGGCGCGAGCGGATGGCGTTCGCCGTCGCCGACGCCATCGACGGCTATTTCGAGTTTCAGCCCGCCGTGCGCCACGCCTCGGCCCAATAGCTGCGCGCCCCGCGTTTCGCATTGCGGAGGAAGCGGCTAAATTGCAGTCAGACGCCGCGACGCCGTCGCGGTGTTGACGCATTCGCGCGGCAGGTGGAGGAACGCCATCGTCGCGGGGGACGAGTGAGATCATGAACGACGACGCCGACCAGCCGAGATCGGACGAGACGGGCGCGCCCGCGGCGAGCCCCTTGCGGGCGCCGTCGCGCGCCTCCGTCGAGGAGCCGGACTGGGACGAGCGTGAGAAAGGATCGGGTGTCGGTTTGGTGTTTCGACTGATCGGCGGGGCGTTCGCCCTCGGCGCCGTCCTCGCCGTCGCGGCGGTGATCGCGGCCTTCGTTTACATCAGCAGCCTGAGCGAGGATCTGCCGAGCATCGACGTGCTCGGAGAATACGAGCCGGAGGTGACGACCCGCGTCCACGCGGGCGACGGCTCGCTGATCGCCGAGTACGCCGCCGAGCGCCGCATTTTCGTGCCGATCGAGGCGATCCCCGTCGTCGTGCGCAACGCCTTCATCGCGGCCGAGGACAAGAGTTTCTACACCCACGCTGGCATCGACCCGCGCGGCATCGTCCGGGCGGCGATCTCGAACATCGACAATTACCGTAAAGGCCGCCGTCTCGAAGGCGCCTCGACCATCACCCAGCAGGTCGCGAAGAACTTTCTTCTGTCCTCGGAGCAGCGCTACGAACGAAAGATCAAAGAACAGCTCCTCGCGCTGAAGATCGAGCGCACCTTCACCAAGGACGAGATCCTGGAGCTTTATCTGAACGAGATTTATCTCGGAAACGGCTCCTACGGCGTCGCCGCCGCGGCGCTCAACTATTTCAACAAGCCGCTCGCGGAGCTGACGGCGCCGGAGGCGGCGTATCTCGCCGCCGTCGCCAAGGGCCCGTCGAACTACCACCCGATCCGCCGCGCCGAGCGCGCCGTCGCACGACGGAACTGGGTGCTCGGGCGCATGTTCGAGGAAGGCTTCCTGACGGACGGCGAGCTCGCAGCGGCCCGCGCGACGGAGCTTGGCGCAGCGGTTGCGCCGCCCCTCGGCGCGCGCCAGCCGGAGACGGCGTATTTCACCGAGCAAGTGCGCCAGAAGGCCTATGACGTCTTCGGCGAGGAAGGCCTTTACGACGGCGGCCTCTCGATCCGCACGACCCTCGATCCGCGCCTCCAGAAGCTTGCGCGCAAAGCGCTGCGGGACGGCCTTGAAGCCTATGACCGCCGCCATGGCTGGCGCGGCCCCGTCGCCCGCATTCAGTGGGCGGACGGACTCGCTGACGTCGATGACGCGGGCGCCGACGAGCCCGCCTGGCTCGCGCCCCTTGGCGATGTTCCGTACATCAGCGACCTCGCGCCCTGGCGTCTCGCCGCCGTTCTTGAGTTTGGCGAGACCGCGGCGACGATCGGCCTGCGCGACGGCTCAACGGCCTCCATTCCGCTTGAAGAGATTCTCTGGGCCCGCGAGTTTCTGAGCGTCAACACGCTGGGCGAGGAGATCGAGACGCCGGCCGACGTCTTCGAGGTCGGCGACGTCGTCTACGTCCAGCAGATCGACGGGGCGACCTACGGCCTGCGTCAGGCGCCGGCGGTGAACGGCGGCGTCATCGCCATTGATCCGCATACGGGTCGCGTCCTCGCCATGGAAGGCGGCTTTTCTTTCCAGATGTCGGAGTTCAACCGGGCCGTTCAGGCCGAGCGCCAGCCCGGTTCAGCCTTCAAACCGTTCGTCTACGCCGCGGCGCTCGATCTCGGCTACACGCCGTCCTCGATCGTTCTCGACGCGCCCTTCGTCGCCCCCGGCGGCCGGGCCGACGATCTCTGGTACAAGCCGACGAACTACACGGGCTACTTCAACGGGGAGTCGACGCTCCGCTACGGCATCGAGCAATCCAAGAACATGATGACCGTCCGCCTCGCGCAGGAGATCGGCATGGGTCCGATCATCTCCAATGCGCGCCGGTTCGGCATCGCCGAGGGCTGGGACCCGGTGCTCGCCGTCTCCCTCGGCGCCGGCGAGACGACGCTGATCAAGCTGACGGCCGCCTACGCCATGCTGGTGAACGGCGGAAAGTACGTAACGCCCATCATGATCGACCAGGTGCAGAACCGCTACGGCAAGGCGGTCTTTTCTTCCGATGCGCGGTCCTGCGCCGGCTGCGATGTCGTCGAATGGCGCGGCCAGTCGCGTCCGCGGCTCGCCGACACGCGCGAACAGGTGATCGATCCGCGCACCGCCTATCAGATCGTCTCGATGATGGAAGGCGTGGTGGAGCGCGGGACCGCGAAGAGCTCCGTCGGCGCCAAAGTTTCCCAGACTGTCGCCGGCAAGACGGGGACGACCAACGATTATATCGACGCCTGGTTCGTCGGCTTTTCGCCGGACCTCGTGGCGGGCGTCTATGTCGGCTACGACCTTCCGTCCTCCCTTGGCTCGGGGGAATCCGGCGGCGGCGTCGCGGCGCCGATCTTCGCGGACTTCATGGCGGGCGCCCTCGGGGACTCCGCGGGCGTTCCGTTCCGGGTCCCGCAGGGGCTTCGCTTCGTGCGCGTGAACTTCAAAACGGGCCTGCCGGCGAAGCCGGGCGAGGGCAATGTGGTGGTTGAAGCCTTCAAGGCCACGGATCTGGCCGGCGACGGCGTCAACGCGCTCGCGGGCCTCGGCGCCCCGGCGGGCGCCCGCGACGGGGCTGAAGGCGAAGACGAGGACGACGATCTGGGCGGCCTTTACTAGACCGCCCCTATGTTTCCGTATCCGGATTTACCGCCTGCGGAGGGGCGTGATGTCGCCGTCGCGCCCTATGGCGGCGCCTTCGCGGAACCGCTCTGGACGGCGATCTGCGCCGAGGCCGACGAGGCGCTCTGGCGCTATCTTCCGATCGACCCGCCGCCGTCCCCGGAAGCTCTGGACGCGTTTTACATGGACCGGAGGGAGCGCGACGGCTGGCGGACGCACGTTCTTCTCGACCCGTCCACGCGCGCGGTGCTCGGAACGGCGAGCTATATGCGGAACCGACCGCAGCACGGCTCCACGGAGGTCGGCTTCGTCGCCTTCGGGCCGGCCCTCCAGCGGACCCGCGCCGCGACGGAGGCGATGGCGATCATGGCGCGCCACGTCTTCGACGATCTCGGCTACCGTCGATATGAATGGAAATGCGATGCGGCGAACGACGCGTCCCGGCGGGCGGCGGTCCGCCTCGGTTTCGTGTTCGAAGGCGTCTTCCGGCAGGACATGCTGGTGCGCGGGCGCAATCGCGACACGGCCTGGTTCTCCATCATCGACGGCGAATGGCCGCTTGTTTCCGCCGGGCTCGACGCTTGGCTCGACCCGGCGAATTTCGACGCCCGCGGCGGGCAGCTTCAACCCCTCGAAAACGTGCGCGGCGCGCTTGCTGCGAATGCGTAATTTCCCTTGATCCGGGCGCGCGAGCGGCGCGTACTACCAATATGAGTGATACAGAACGCGACATCATCGAGCGCTACGCCGCAAGCCTGATCGCCGGGTCGAAAGACGGCGTTTCGCCCTTCGAGTACGCCAGGTCGCAGGGCTGGCTGGCGGAGACCGGGGAGGTGACGCCTGCGGGCAAAAAAGCCGCCGCGGCGTTCAGGGATCAGGACAAGACCCGGTCTGTTTTCCGGATCGGGTGACGGTTCGACCGCGCCTGCTTGCAGCGAGCGGCGCGCTGAGCTACCTCCACGCGCCCTGGAACCTGTTGATCGAGCATCATGCGCGCCGAAATTCTCTCCCTTCGCGATGAAATCAAGCAGTCCGTCGGCCTGCTGAGGAGGCGTCTTTGACTGGGACGCCGCCCAGTCCCGCCTCGCCGAGCTGAACGAAAAAGCCGAAGACCCGACCCTCTGGGACGATCCGGAGGCCGCGCAGGTCCTGATGCGCGAACGCACCCGGCTCGACGAGGCGATCGGCGCGGTGAAGGCGATCGAACAGGACCTTGAAGACAACATCACCCTTGCGGAAATGTCCGAGGAGGAGGGTGATGAGGGCGGTCTCGACGACGTTGTCGAGGGCCTCAAGGGACTGCAGGAAAAGGCCCGCCGCGCCGAGCTCGAGGCGCTCCTCTCCGGCGAGGCGGACGGCAACGACTGTTATGTGGAGATCCACCCGGGCGCCGGCGGCACGGAATCGAACGACTGGGCCTCCATGCTGCTGCGCATGTACGTCCGGTGGGCCCAGAACCGGGGCTACAAGGTCGATGTTCTGGAAGAACAGGCGGGCGAGGAAGCGGGGATCAAGTCCGCGACGATCCAGGTGAAGGGGCAGAACGCCTACGGATGGTTGAAGACCGAGTCCGGCGTCCATCGGCTGGTCCGCATCTCGCCTTATGATTCAAGCGCGCGGCGGCACACCTCGTTCACCTCCGTCTGGGTTTATCCCGTCATCGACGACAATATCGAGATTGAGGTGAACGAGAGCGACTGCCGCATCGACACCTTCCGCGCTTCCGGCGCCGGCGGCCAGCACGTGAACACGACGGATTCAGCTGTCCGCATCACCCATATTCCGACGGGCGTCGTCGTCCAGTGCCAGTCGGAGCGCTCCCAGCATAAAAACCGCGCCCACGCCTGGTCGATGCTCCGCGCCCGTCTCTATGAGATCGAGCTGCAGAAGCGCGAAGAAGAGGCCGCCGCGACCGCCGCCTCGAAAACCGATATCGGCTGGGGCCACCAGATCCGCTCCTATGTCCTGCAGCCCTATCAGCTGGTGAAAGACACCCGCACCGCGGTGGAGCACACCGACCCCGCCGCCGTCCTCGACGGCGATCTCGACGCTTTCATGGGCGCGGCCCTGGCCGCGCGGGTCGGCGGCGAAGAATAAGGCGCTCCCGCGCTTTCTGACGCGAAGTTAACGCCGGCGGATGTTCAGTGCGGTTCGCTGCGCCGCTACCCTCCGATTTGTCGCAGACCGGACGCCCGCCGATGACCCGAAGACGCGCAATGACATCCGCAGCGCTCGTCGCCGCATTCGCCGTCTCGACGGCCTGCGGCGGCCCGGCCGACGCGCCTGCGCTGGCGAAAGTCGTCCTGGCCAAAGATGTGGTGGTCGACGGGCTGCGCAGCCCGTGGGCGGTGACGTTCCTCAGCGCGGAGGAGGCGCTGGTCACCGAAAAGCACGGCGGACTGCTCCGCATTCATCTGCAAACGAAGGATGTCGTTTCCGTTTCGGGCCTGCCTGGCGATCTCGTCGACGATATCGGGGTTGAAACGCCGAGCGACAATGGCGGGCTGTTCGACGTCGCGCTCGATCCGGATTTCGCAGCAAACCGCCGGATTTACCTCTCCTACGCCGCGAAAGGCGATGGCGGTCGCACCACGAAGGTCGTTCGCGGCGTCCTGGAGGGTTATGCGCTGACCGATCTGGAGACCCTGCTGGTCGCGGAGCCGTACACGGACGGCGAATATCACCACTATGGGGGCGGGCTGATTTTCGGCGCTGACGGCATGCTGTATATCACGATCGGCGAACGGCTCTATGACGAGCGGGACGAGCCGGACTTGCCGATCGCACAGGACGTCGCCGACAGGCGCGGCAAAATATACCGACTGACGCCCGATGGTCGCCCGCCTGCGGACAATCCGGATTTCGGTGCCGAAGCCTCGCCCGGCCTTTACGCCCTGGGCGTCCGCGCGGCGCAGGGTCTCGCGCTGCACCCTGAAACCGGCGACATCTGGTTTTCAGAGCACGGAACCCGGCAGGGGGATGAAATCAACCGTCTGCGCGCGGGCGCAAATTACGGCTGGCCGATCCGCACGAGCGGCGGTTATCGCCATCCGGACTATGCGCCGCCGGAGATCGACGCGGACTTCACAGCGCCGGAATGGCACTGGCTGCAGACCGTCGCGCCGACGGGGCTTGTATTTTATAGAGGTACGGAGTTTCCAACCTGGCGCGATGATCTGATCGTCTCGGGGCTCTCTCGCGGAAGCCTCTGGCGGATCAAATTCGAGAACAGGACGATCGTTTCTGTGGAGGAGCTGTTTGTGCACGACCGCGCCCGCTCGCGGGACGTCGCGGTCAGCCCGGACGGGGCCCTCTATATGTTGACCGATACGCTGTTCGAGAGCGGCGAGGACGGACGGCTGCGATACACGGGCGAGCCTGGCGGCTCGCTCATCCGCATCCGTAACGCTGCGTCGGCGGGCTCCGCCGGGTAGAGAGTTATCGCAGCGGCGCTTTGCCCTGGCCAATGAAGGAGGAGGTTCCGCCGGAGGCGGTCTTTTTCGCGGGTTCGTCGTTCGGGCGGAGGGTCGCGATGCTCGCGTCGGTTTTGGTCTCGCCGTCGTCGGAGGACGACGCTTCTGACGGGCGGCGCAGCGGTTGCGGGCGATCGGCGCGGAACTCCGCGGCGGCGGCGTCGGAGAGCGGGTCGTCGGAATGGCGCGCGCGGCCTTCGAAGAAAGCGCCCGTCTCGACCGAAAGCGATGAATGCAGAATATCGCCCTGGATGTAGGCGGTGTTGGCGAGAACGACCGTGCGGGCGCGGACGCCGCCTTCGACGCGGCCGCGGATCGTCACCTGCTCGCAGATCACCTCGCCGCGGACGACTGCTTTTTCGCCGATGATGAGCGTGCCGGCGTGGATGTCGCCATCGAGATCGCCGTCGAGCTGAACCTCGCCGTTCGACTTCACGGTGCCGGTCAGCTGGACGTCGCCCGAAATAATGGACGGGACGCCGGCGCGGGGCGGCTGGGCGGGTTTTTTCGAATTGGACATGGACGCCGAAGCTCCCTCTTTGCCGGCCGGATCGAACGAGACGCCGGCGATGTCGCGAGCCTCGCCGCCCTTCTTAGCTTTCGAAAACATACCGGCCTGCCTTTACGAATTCGTGCGGGTCGCGCGGAACGCCTTTGTAGTACACCTCGTAGTGGAGGTGCGGACCGGTGGAGCGGCCTGTCGAGCCCAGCGCGCCGACTTTCTGGTTCACTGTGACTGTATCGCCGCGTCGTACTGATATTTTGCTAAGGTGAGCGAAACGGGTGCGAAATCCGTTTCCGTGATCGATCTCGACGGTCTTGCCGTAGGTCGAGCGCACCGCGGCGTAGACGACGCGGCCGGCCGCCGGAGCGTTAACCGGCGAGCCCCAAGGGGCAGCGAAATCAAGACCTTCGTGGAAGGCGCGCCGGCCGTTGATGGGGTCCGTGCGAGGGCCGAAATCGTCCGACAGCCGGTGCCGAACGTTGAGCGGCGAGCCGAGCGGCACCGAATTCATCACCTCTTCGTACTGGTTGAGGCGATCGAGCACCGTCGCGACGCGATAGGACTGCTTGAAGAACTCCTCGACGCCGTCGTCCTCGAGCCGATCGTCGGCCGCCAGCTGCTCGGCGTCGGCGAGGGCGACGAACGGGCCGCCTTGCGCAAGGCGCGGAGCGTCGATCTTGGTGCGTTTCACCAGAACGTCCGCAGGAACGCCGGTAAAATCGAGGACGCCGCGAATGTGCTCAATGCGCCGGCCGCTTTCTTCTTCGATGCGGGTGAGGAGGTCCATCTGCTGGACGCGCAGAAGGGCCGCCTGGCTGTGCATTTCGCGCAGGGACGCAAAGCGCATGACGTCTCGCCCGCCGATGGCGTTCGCTTCGCGGCGGAGCGGGGTGTCGCGGGAGATGCGCGGCGTCGGCTCCTTGCCGACCGGGTCGATCATCAGCCGGTTCGCCGCGCCCAGGCGTCGGCCGCCCGGCGCGCCGGAAAGCGACAGCCCTTCGGCGAGAGCGCGCAGGCTCTCATCGATGCGGCTCTTCTGGGCGATGACGGCTTCGAGCGCCTGATGGCGGCCGTTCAGCTCGCGCATCGCGTCTTCGAAATTTTCCTGCTGCAGATCGTTCAGCGCGAGGATCTCGTCATAGGCGCGGTCCTTGTCGAACAGGCGCGCATTCAGGGTCGTCTGCAGGACGCGGTAATCCTGCTCCTTGGCGACGATGATCTGCTCTTTGAAGATGACGTTGACGGACGCGTAGGCGACCCAGGAGAGCGCCGCCAGCAACACCGCCGCGAGCGCGATCTGGGTGCGCGACGACATCGAGATAAAATGCACGACGCCGTCGCTGCGGTGATAAATCTGCCGCTCCCGGAAGAGCCGGCCGATCACGCGCCTGATGTTCGCCGATTTACGGGCCATTCGCCGCCTCTACGCCACCTGTGAGCTTCCCCGCCCTGCGACGCATAGCACTCGATCTCTCAGTTATTTTCAATGTTCCGCCTGTCCTAATCGTGAATTTTAAAGGATTGGTGACGATCGGCCGCGCAATCCTCGACGCTAGGCTGCATCACGATAAAACGCCGCCTCGAAGCCGGCTTCGGCCCGTGCGGTCTCGTTGAACGGCGGTTTCAGACTACCCGCGAAGCGTGTCCCGACAAGGTGACGGAAATAGGGTCCCGCCTCGACCCCGCGGGCGGCGCACACGGCCTTGAACCAGCGCACGCCGGCGGCGACATGGCCGACCTCCTCGGAGAGGATCACCTTCAAAACGTCCGCGCTCTCGTCGTCGCCTGCTGTTTCCAGCCTGGCGATCATGCCGGGCGTTACGTCGAGGCCGCGCGCCTCCAGGACCATCGGCGCGATCGCGAGGCGCTCGGCGACGTCGCGGCGGGTTCTGTAAGCGGCGTCCCAGAGACCGTTATGGGCCGGCAGGTCGCCGTAGGCGCAGCCGATCTCCGACAGCCGTCCGCACACCATGGCGAAATGGCGCGCCTCGTCGTCGGCGACGCCGAGCCAGTCGGTGACGAACTGCGTCCGGTCAAGCGTTTCCGGCAACCGGGCTGCAAAGCGCGCAACGAGGTCGAGGGCGAGGTCGATTGCGTTGAATTCGATATGGGCGACCGCGTGCAGGAGGGCGCGTCGGCCGGCTGCGCCCCCAAGCCGGCGTCGCGGCATGTCGGCGGGCGGCGCGAGAGACGGTCGCGGCGGCCGCGCGGGGCGGTCGGGCGGCGGCGGCGCGGTCGCCTCGAGCCGCAACTGGCCCGCCCGCCAGTCGTCGGCGAGGCGGCGCGCCGCCAAGGCTTTGCCCCCGGGGTCCGGCGTTGCGAGCGCCCGCAGCGCGCGGGTCCGAACGCCTTCCGACGTCCTCTCGTTCAAAGGGCCTCGACGGCGGCGAGGACCTTGTCGACATGGCCCGGCACGCGGACCTTGCGCCACGCCTCGCGCAGGACGCCCTTTTCGTCGATCAGGAAGGTGGAGCGGTCGATGCCCATATATGTCTTGCCGTACATGCTTTTCTCAACCCAGGAGCCGTAGGCTTCGATGATCTCGCCTTCGGGGTCGGAGCCGAGCATGACCTTCAGATCGTGCTTTTCCTTGAACCTATCGTGTTTGGCGATGGTGTCCTTGGAGACCCCGATAACGACGGCGCCGGCGGCTTCGAAGGCGGCGAGCTTTTCCGAGAAGCCGATCGCCTCTTTCGTGCAGCCGGGCGTGTCGTCCTTCGGGTAGAAATAGAGGACCACTTTTTTGCCTTTTAGATCCGATAGCGAAATCGATCCGCCGCCGTCGGTTTCAAAGGTGAAATCGGGCGCGGGCTCGCCAAGCGCGGGAACGGCGTCGCTCATGATGCGGGTCTCCTTGGGATCAACGGACGGACAATTGAGCGCGGGCGGGTGCGAACGGTCGCGTTCGGTCCGCGAGGCGCGCAAGTTACGAACGGGTGGGATATACTCTTCCGAACCGGCCGGCCACAGGGCGAACCCGCGCGGCGGGCCGGGCGCTGGGGTGACGTGATGACGGAGAACGAGCGACCGGAAAACCGGGGCGCCGCGCAGATTTGTCTGCGCTGGTGCTGGCTCGGGGTGGAGGCGCTTGCGGGCGCCGCCGCCCTGGCCATCGCGCTCGTTCTGCTCGCGGGCTGGCGGATCTCCCATGCGCCGCTCCACTTCGACGCCCTCAGCGATCACGTTGCGAGGACGATCGAGCGGCGCCTGCCAGAGGGGTTTCATGTCGAGCTCGACGGACTGTCGCTGCAATCTGGCCGCGGCCGGGACGGCGCGGAAATCCTCATCGAAGGGCTGAGCATCGACGACGCGTCGGGCGACGCGGCGGTGCGCGCGGAACGGGCGGCGATCCGGCTGTCGGTGCGCGATCTGCTGGCGCGCAAACCCGACCCGGTCGTCGTCGCCATCTACGGCTCGGAAGTGCGGATTGTCCGCGACGAGACGGGCCGCATCACCCTCGGAGCGGATACGGGGTTCGCCATGTCCGCCCGCGCCATGAGGGGAACGGGCGGGGACAACCGCCTTATCTTCCTTCTGCGCGCGAGCAGTCTGGAGCGCGTGCGCATCGAGGATGCGCGGCTCGTCTTTGAAGACCGGCGCTCGGGGCGGATCGTCAGCGCGCCGAGCGTCGATGCGACCGTCTTTCGCAATGGCGAGGATGTCCGCGCGGAATGGTCGGGTGAGATCCTCTCCAATGGCGGACGGTCTCCGTTTTCAGGGAGAAGCGACACCCGCGCCGACACCGGCGAGACGCGCCTGGCGTTCCAGCTCGAAAACGTCTCCTCCTCCAACACCCTTGCGCTTCTCTTCGGGGAGGCGGCGGAGCGGGTCCTCGACGCGCCGGTCTCCCTAGCCGTCGACGCGACGGTCGGCGCCGACGGCCGTGTCGACGGCGGGGCCGTGCGGGCGACGCTGGGCGCCGGGCGGGCGTTCTTCATCGATCGTCCGATCGCGGTCGACCGGGGCGTGTTCGCCGCGTCCTTCGACGCGCCCTCCGGCGGCCTGGCCGTCGAGACGCTGGAGGTGAGCGCAGGGGCGAACCAGGTGCGCCTCATCGGCGACGTGATCATCGACGCGCGCGCGGATCGGGCCCTGCCGGAACGCGTCGGGTTCGATCTCGACATCGACGTCCTCACGGTCGACACCCTCGGGCGCTTCGTGGAACCCCTCTCGATCAGCGATGCGGAGCTTGTCGGCGTCTACGACGTCGATCCGGGCGTCCTGCGCTTCGACACCTTCGATGCGGGCCTGCGAGGCGGCCGCGCGAGGGGAACGCTCGCTTTCGATTTCGATCGGGATGCGGACGAACCGGGCGCGATGGGCCTCGCGGCCGATCTGAAGCTGGAAGGCGAGTTCGGACCGGACGACGTGCTCGCCCTCTGGCCGACCCTCGGCGACACCAAGGGGCGCGACTGGTTCAAGGACTCCATAAAAGGCGGCGTCGCGCGCAATGTGGGCGTCAAAGTCGACCTCGCAGCGGGCGTGTTCGATCCTGATCTTCCGATGCCGGATGACTCCGTGCGTCTTTCTTTCGACATCGCGGACGGCGTCGCGTCGCCCGGCGAGGGGCTGCCTCTCATCACCGGCGTCGACGGCGCCGGCGTCTTGTCCGGCAACGCCCTGCGCATCACCGCGAAGCGCGGCGAGATCGCGGGCGTCGCGCTCAGCGACGGGGTTCTACGCCTGACGCGCCTGCGCCCCGTCGGGGGGCAGGGGATCTACCGGGCCCGCGCGGTGGGCGACATCGTCAAGGGGCTGAAGATCCTCGATTCAGAAGGCCTCCGGCTGATGACCGAGGCCGAGATCGACCCGACCGATTTCGGCGGGCGCTTCGACGGGATCGTCGAGTTCCGCCAACCGCTCCTTCCCGACGCGACGCAGGAAGACATGACGTACACGCTCACCGGCCGCGTGATCGACGGATCGCTGCAGGACGTCTGGCAGGGCGCTCCGGTAACGGACGTGGACGCCGATCTCGAAGCCGACATTGACGGCATGACCCTGACAGGGACCGCCGAACTTCTCGGCGCGCCCGTCGATATGGTCTTCGAGCAGGCGTTTGAAGAAAAAAACGCGCCGACGACCATCAGCGTCACGGGGGAGGTCGACCCGGCGGTCGCCGACCTCTTCGGTCTTGCAACGCGCTTCGTCCTTGACGGCCCCGTCCGTTTTGCGTCCGTCGGGCGCGGCTATGACGGCGTGCTGACGGACCTCCACGTGGACGCGGATTTCTCCGATTCGCGCTTTTTCATACCCGGGTACTTCTGGCGAAAGCCCGCGGGGCGGCCGGCGAGCGGGTCGATCGACATCGTCTTCGGCAAGAACAATATCGAGATTTCGAAGGCGCGTGTGGAGGCCGACGACGTGCTGGTCGAGGCGACGGCGAGCCTCGATGAAAAACTCGCCGTCCTCGGCGGCCATGCGCCGGTGATCCGCGTCGGCGACATTATCGACGGATCGCTGACCGTCGGCCGCAACGCGAAGACGGGGCGTCTCGACGCGGTCTTCGACGGCGAGCGCGTGTCGATCGGCCCGGTGATCGCTTTCCTCATGGACAATCCGCAGGAGGAAGAGCAGACCCTCGGCGCGGGCTTCGACCTGAAGGCGAAGGCTGAGACGGTCGTCCTCCGCCTCGGCGTCAAAGCGAAGAACGCCGAGGTGGAGATGATCCATGACGGCGAGATCCTTTATTCCGCCCACGTCAAAGGCAACTTCGAGAACGGCGAGCCGCTGATGGGCACCCTGACGACGCCGAACCCGCAAGGGGTGCAGCAGCTCACCGCCTGGTCGAGCGATTCCGGCGCCTTCCTCGCGGGCGTCTTCGAGGCGCCCTCCATGAAAGGCGGCGTCATCGATGTCGACGCGGTGCTTTACGACGCGTGGCCGGGGCCGCCGGTCATCGAGGGCGACGCCGTCATCCGAAACACCGCCGTCGTCGATGCGCCGATCCTCGCGCGGATCTTTTCAGCCGGGTCCCTCGCCGCCCTCGACCAGCTCCTCGTCGGCGGCGGCATCGCGGTCCGCAGCGCGACGGGCCGGTTCAAGATCCATGCGGGCAAATTCACGATCTATGACGGCGCGGCGCAGGGCCCGGCGATCGGAATAACCACCCGCGGCGAGGTCGATTTCCTCGGCGACAGCGTCGATCTCATGGGGTCGGTGACGCCGCTCTACGGCGTCAACTCCTTCCTCGGCAAAATTCCGGGCGTGGGCGGACTGTTCGTCAACCGCAAAGGCGAAGGGCTCGTGTCCGTGCAGTTCGCGATTGACGGAACCCTCGGCCAGCAGATCGTCACCGTGAACCCGCTCTCCGCCGCGACCCCGGGCGTCCTCCGCCGCATTTTCGAGCCGACGCCCTAGGTCGTGGGGCGGGGCGCTCCTTCTGCGTCGCAGCCGCGCCGCCGCTCCTCCTCCGCCATCGCCTGATAGAAATCGGCGAGACTGCGCCCGGTCTCGATGCGGAAGGTTTCCGGCGTCTCCGTCAGCATCCGGATGCGGTCGAGGCGGAACATCCGGAAATCCTCGCGCAGCTCGCACCAGGCGACCAGCGTCCACACCTTGCCCCAGAAGAAGAGCCCGAGGGGGCGGACGACCCGGTCGCTCCGCGCGCCCTCGACATCGGCGTAATCGAGGCGGAGGCGGCGGCGGTCTTCGACCGCGCGCTCGATCCGGTCGATCCGCTCGCGGATCTCCGACGTCATGCCGAGGCCGAAGGCGTGGATCTCAACCGCGTCCGCCCGGCGGCGCTCCAGCTCCGGAAGGACGGCGCCGATCTTGACGAGCGCCTCTTCCGCGGCCGCGGCCATCGTCGCGCCGCCCCAGGCTCTGACGAGCCGCGCGCCGGCGACGAGGGCGACGACCTCGTCGCGGCTGAACATGAGGGGCGGGAGGTCGAAGCCCTCGCGCATCAGGTATCCGACGCCCGCCTCGCCGTCGATCGGCGCGCCGCAGGACTGCAGATCGGCGATGTCGCGATAGATCGTCCGTTCCGAGACTTCCAGCCGCTCGGCGAGCTGGGCGGCCGTCGTCAGCCGACCGCCGCGCAGATGCTGGATGATCTGGAAGAGGCGGTCGGCGCGTCGCAAGGGGCTCGTCCTTATCCGTAGTTGAAGAGGCCGATCGAATTGCCGTCCGGGTCGAGACAGTAGACGAACTTGCCGGCCGGGATCGAGATGATGTCCGAGACGACCTCGCCGCCGCTCTCCGTCACGCGCGCCATGGCGGCTTCGAGGCCGCCCGGCGCGGCGAGGTGGACGGTCGGCCCGGTTCCCGCTTTCGCCGGCTCGCCCGGGTAAAGATGGCCGGCGACGCCGGTCTTCGGGTCCGCCGGGACGAAGGTCGCCATGGGGTTCGGGCCGGTCGCATCGATCTGCAGGTCGATCTCGAAGACGGCGTTGTAGAAGGCGACGGATTTTTCAAGATCACGCACGGGGATCTCCATCCACACGGCGAAATCCTTGGGCCTGAAGGTCATCCTCTCTCTCCTTTTCGGCTGATGACGAGAGTGACCATGCGCCAGGGCTCCTGACACCGTTCTGTCAGGAGCCTCGCTCAGCCGGCGGTTTTCAGGAGCGCGTGCTTCTTCTTGCCGATGGAGAGCTTCGCCGCGCCGTCGATCAGGTCGTCCGGCGTCAGCGGCCGCTCCTCCGTCAACGCCTCATCGTTCACCTTCAACGCGCTCGCCTTGATGTGGCGGCGGCCTTCGCCTTTGGAGGCCGCGAGGCCTGCATCGACGACGGCCTGGAGGAGGTCGAGGCCGGCGGCGAGCGCGGTTTCGTCGACGACGAGCGTCGGCAGATCGTCCGAACGCCCCGCTCCGGCGAAGGTCTCCGCCGCCGTTCGCGCCGCCTTTTCGGCTTCCTCGCGGCCGTGGAGGAG
>JBCBJX010000001.1:0-96329 GCA_038522735.1 Pseudomonadota bacterium | reverse complement strand
GGCGAGCTGCAGCGAGAGAAGCGGCTGCTTCATGTCATGGCTCGCCGCGGCGAGTTCCTTGCGGCGGCGTTCAGCGAGGGCTACGGCGCTCTGGTGGGCTTTCGCGACGTCGGAGAGCTCCGCCATCGCATCGGCGCGTTCGTTCAGGGCGACGACTTCCGCCGCGTGGGCCTCGTCCCGCTCCCGCCGGAGGCCAATAGCCTGCGCGACCAGCGCGCCGGCGAAAAGCGCCCCGTCGAGGGTCAGCCCGGCGTGGGTGACCGGGCCGGTGATGTCGCCGTCGACGATGTAGAAGGGCGGATAGCTCAAGAGCCCGAAGGCGATGCTGCCGAAGAGCGTCAGCGCCGCGACGAAATAGATGCCCGCCCCCTGATGGCGGTTCCGCACGCCGACGAACGCGGCCCAGAGCGTGACCGAGACGATGGCGACAAGCCCCGGGATGAACGCGGTGAGCGTCAGCACCGTGTTTCCGAAGAAGACGACCGCCAGCAGCGCGTTCAGCGCCCCGAAGGCGACGACGCCGATGAGGATCTTGTCGAGGCGCGGATAGATCTTCGGCGCGTTGAGGAACGCCCGCGTCATCTGGACGAAGAAGATGAAGGCGAGAACGCCGAAGACCGTTGAGACGTGCGCTGCCAGATCGACGTCGCGTAAGAGCGGGCGCGTCAGAAATCCGTAAACCGCCGTGAAGTAAACGAAGAGCGACGCCGTGAAGAGGGCGTAGTAGAGCGCGACCTTCGAGCGGAGGATGAGCGCGAAGGCGAGGATCGCGAACAGAAGCGCCGCCCGCAGGCCGAAGAGGAACATGTTGTAGCCCGCCGCCGCAATCGAACGCTCCGCAAACCAATGGTCGGAGACGAGATCGGGGCCGAACTCCGGAAAGGCGCCGTTTGGATAGTCCAGCCAGATCTCGACCGTCTCGCCCGGCGACACGGCGAAAGGGCGGGAAACGGATTCGCGCAGCATCGGCGTGCGGTCCTCGAACGAGTAATCGACGTCCTTCGGGTTCTCGCCGACGGGATCGCGCCAGAGAAGGCTCGCAGAGCCGTCGGGCTCGACGATGTACGCCTCAGTCCATGACGAGCTTCCCGTTCCGCCGCTGAAGAGACGCCAGATGCGCGTCTCGTCCGTCGGATTTTCGATCCGCAGGCGGAGCCAGACGAACCCCCAGTAGAAGCCGCGATCGTCGAGGCCTTCGGAGAGGGCGTGGAAATCGGCCTCTGGCGCCGCGCGGGCGGCCTCAAGCGTCAGCCAGGAGACGAATTCGACCGGGCCCTCGCCCGCCACCTCGCGGGTCTCTGTCGCGCGCAAGAAGTCGCCGTAAAGGAGGACATTCTCCATCCGCTCGCCTTCCGGCGCGAAGGCCGGGGCCGGGGCCGCGGCGGCGGCGCCGATCAGCGCCGCGACAAGGGCGGCGATGCTTGCTATCCATCGGGTCATGTCGCCCGCCGGCCGGGGGAAAGGAACGCGCGAACGCAGTGTCGGACGAAAAGCCTAACACGAGCGTCCTCATCGCCGACGACCATGAGATGGTGCGGCGCGGCCTCTCCGATCTCTTCGCCGGCATGGAGGGCGCCGAGGTGGTCGCGCTCGCCGAAGACGGGCTTCAGGCGATCGCCCTCTGCCGCAAGCACCGTCCGGATCTCATGACCCTCGATGTCGGCATGCCCCTCGCGAACGGCGCGGAGGTGTTCGCCGAGGCGCGGCGTTGGAGCCCGGAGACGAAGATCGCGGTCTTCACCGGCTTCACCGCCGTCGGCCTTCTCGCCGACTGGGTCGCGACCGGCGTTGACGGGCTGTTCCTGAAAACCTGCGGCGAGGATGAGTTGCGGCGGGGCCTCGAGATCGTCCGATCCGGTGGAAAATACGTCGCCGCCGACATCGTCGCCCGTCTGAAGGATCAGCCTCAGGCGCCCGATCTGACGGCGCGGGAGCGGGAGGTGCTTTCTCTCATCGCAGCCGGCCTCACCAACAACCAGATCGGCGAAAAGCTCTGCATCAGTCCGAAAACGGTGGAGAAGCATCGCGGCAGCCTCATGGAGAAGTTCGAAGTCACGTCGGTCGCCGCATTGCTGACGGCGACGTTCAAGGCGGGCCTCTTCGAACATCTCGACCAGGCCTGACCGGCGCGCGGAGAGGGCGGGCGCGCGCCGGTCTTCGTCCGACATCGGCTAAAAGCGGTAGCTTGCAGCGATGCGGACGGTCTGGATGGCGTCGGCTTCGACGTCGCCGCGGAACGTGACGTCCTCGATATCCGTGGCGCCGCCCGACCCTTTGAAGGTGTAGCCGCGCTCGGTGATTTCAAACGATCCGAGCGAGTCGATATGGAGGTATTCCGCACGCAGCAGGATGCGGTCGGTGAGGGCGACGTCGACCCCGCCGCCGAACATCGGCGCGACGCCGCTCGTCTCGCCGGTCGTGTTCAGGACGACCGCCGTGCAGCCGGGCTCGGTGCAGTCCTTCTCAAAGCGCGATTCCATCGAGTAGTACGCGGCGCCGGCCTTGGCGTAGATCATCGCCCGGCCGAGATCGACGCCGATCCGCGGGGCGATCATAGCGTAGACGCCGTTCATTTCCGTCGTGCGGCGCATGAAGCCGTCGTCCGCGCCCGGCGGCGGGTTGTCGACCGAGCCTTCCAGCATCGAGTAACCGACCTCGCCGTCGATGCCGGCGACGAGATTGAAGACCGGCAGGGAGAAATCGCAGCCGGCGAGGACGCCCGCGGAGGCGAAGCCCGAAAGATCGTGGGCGGCGTTTTCGGCCGGCGGATAGGTTCCCGAAGATCCGTTGTCGAACTCGAAATTGATCGGCGTCGCAGAGACTGCTCCTCCGCTGACGGCGTATGCGGCCGTCACGCCGGCGCGGCAGCCGCTCCAGCGGCTGTTGGTTTCCTGAGACATGGCCTCGCCGGCCATGGAGGCCGCGAAGGCGGCGGCGGCGAGAGCGAAAGTTGTGTTTGAGTTGGTCATGGTCCGTCCCTTTTCTTCGCCGCACCCGCGGCGGGTTGGTTGATCCGCGCCCTGTGGTTTCGATCAGGCGCAAGGAGAGGATGGCGACGGACGGCCGCCGGCGGCATGGGGGGATTCCCCCGTTCGATTGGGAGGGGTCAGAGAAGCGCCGACCCGTCGGGCGCCCAGGCGTCGAGGAGCGCCGCCTTGGCTTTGAGGACGGCGATCGCCTCGTCCGGGGCGGTCTTGAGAAAACGCAAGCCGTCGCCCGGCCGCATCTGGCCGAGAACGTGCCGGTCGGCTCGAATGACGGCGGCGATGCGCGGATAGCCGCCGGTCGTCTGGGCGTCTGCGGAGAGGAGGATCGGCGCGCCGTCCGCCGGGCACTGGACGACCCCCGGATGCACTGGCGCGCTCGCCATGCGCCCGTCGCTCCGTAAGGCGAGGTCGGGCCCCTCAAGGCGCAACCCCATGCGGTCTGCGGCGCGGCCGACGGCCCAGGCGCCGTCGAAAAAGTCGGCGCAGGCGTCCGGCGTCAGGAGATCGGTTTCAAGGGAGGCCGTCGCCCGGAGCGCCCAAGCTCCGCCGATCATCGGGCGAAGGTCGTGGGGCGTGAGACGCATTTCGGGGCTGGCGTTCCGTCCGGCGATGTTCAGCTGGTCGCCCTCGGCGAGCGTCCGACCGCCATAGCCGCCGAGGTGCGCGGGCATGTAAGTCGAAACTGAGCCGAACGCTTCGTCCGTGCGCAACGCGCCGCTGAAGGCAAGATACACCCGAGCGCCGCCGGTCGACGGGCCGATGGCGAGTACGTCGCCTTTCTCCGCCTGCTGTGTTTCGTGGAAGGCGATCGGGCGACCGGCCAGCGTCGCCTCCGCCGGAGCGCCGGTAAGAGCGAAAGCGAGCGGGGCGCCGAATTCGAAGGATGCGCCGCCGTACGCGATCTCCAGCGCGGCCGCGTCCGGCGCGGCGCCGACGAGGCGGTTCGCAAGGGCGTGGGACCAGCCGTCGGCTGGGCCTGACCAGGGAACGCCGAACCGCCGAAAGCCGGAGCGGCGCCCGGCCTGAACGGTCGTCTGAATACCCGCATTGAGGACGCGGAGGCTCATGACGCCTTGACGAAGCGGATACGCCGGCCGGGCGTCGCGGCGAACGGCTCGTCGGCCTGCGGATCGAACAGGCTCGCCTCCGTCCGCCCAATGATTTTCCAGCCGCCAGGACCGTCAAGAGCGTAGATCCCGGTCTGCCCGCCGGCGATCCCGATGGAGCCGGCGGCGAGCCGGACCCGCGGCGTCTCCCGCCGGCCGACGGCGAGGCTTGGGTGGAGGCCGCCGACATAGGCGAAGCCGGGCGTGAACCCCATCATATCGACCCGATGGTCGCTTTCCTGATGCCTCCGGACAACTTCGTCCTCGGAGAAACCCAGCGCCTCCGCGATCGCCGCGAGGTCGGGGCCGTCGTCGCCGCCATAGCGGACCGGGATCGTCAGGGGGGAGCGCTCCGGCGGCGTCTCAGCTGTCGTCGCGACGGCTTCAAGGCGGGCGCGTATAGTTTCGGGTGGAACGGAGAGGGCGTCGAAAATCACGACGATGCTTTCCATCCCGGGCACGGCGTCGATGACGCCGGTTTCCCCGCGCAGCGCCTCAGCGGCGGACTGAGCGGCCGTGGGGCTCGACGTTTCCATGGAGAACGCGTCGTCGGAGAGACGGGCTATGCGGCTCACGGGCGTTCGACGCGGATGTCCGCCCTGTCGAGGGCGGCGCGCACGGCGCGGGCGTTCGCAAGCGCCTCCGGCTTGTCGCCGTGGAGGCAGATGGTTCGGACGGGAACGGCGACCGTGGTTCCGCCCGAGAGCGACGCGCGGCCCTCCCGCGCGATCGACAGCGCCTGCGCCGCGCAGGCGTTTGCGTTCGCGATCACGGCGCCCTGCTCGGACCGGGGCGTCAGCTTGCCGTTCGCCTGATAGAGCCGATCGGCGAACCCTTCTGAGACGAAGCGTATACCGCGGGCATGCGCCGCGCGCTCCAGCGCTCCTCCGGGCGGTCCGTACGCCGCGGCGCTGTCCAGATGTTCGCCAGCGAGCTCGACGATCATGGCGGCGATGGCGGCGTCCTGATCCGCAGCGTGATAAAGCGCGCCGTGCGGTTTCACGTGAGCGAGCGGAACGCCGCGGCGCGCGGCGACATCGGCGATCGCCTCAAGCTGTTCCCTTAGAGACGACCGAAGCTCAGCAGCCGGCAGGTCCAGATGGCGGCGTCCGAAATGCTCTTTATCGGGAAAGCCCGGATGTGCGCCGCAGGCGACGCCCGCCTCGCTCGCCCGCGCCAGCGCCTCGTCCATCGTGGCGGCGTCGCCTGCATGACCGCCGCAGGCGATCGAGCAGCTTGAGACAAGCGCAAGGATCTCCGCGTCGTATGCGCAGCCCTCGCCGAGATCGGCGTTGAGGTCGATCGTCCCGGTCATGGCGCGAAGCCTAACGCTCTCAGGAGCGCGCGAAAACCGAGGAGGGCGGCGAACAGGACGACCGCGCCGCCGAAGAGGTTCGCAAGCGGACCGTTGGCGTGGACGCCGAGGAGCGCGCGCCGGTTCATCGCCCAGAGGAGAAACCCGGCGACGACGGGCAAGAGAAGCCCGTTCGCCGCCTGCGCGATGAGGATCAGCGCCACGGGACGGATATCCAGAAGCGCCGTCGCGCAGCCGATGGCGAGGATGAGGAGCGCCGTTCCGCGGAAGAGCAGCCGCCGGCGCGGTTCGTCCTTCGGTCGGGCGAGTTCCGTTACGGCGTATGCGGTGGCGAGGGGCGCAGTGACAGCGGAGGTGAGGCCGGCGGCGAAGAGCCCCGTCCCGATCAGATAGCGCGCCGCCGGGCCGAGGGCGGGCTCCGCGGCGCGCGCCATGTCGGCGGCGCTCTCGATCGCCGCGCCCGTCCCGAACAGCGTCGCCGCCGCCGTCGCAACGATGAGGATCGAGACGAGACCGCCGAAGCTGATTGAGACCGCCGCGTCGGTCCGAGCTGCAGAGACGGCGCCGTCTCCCGCGAACCGCTCGCGGGCCGCGGCGGCGTGGAGAAAGAGGTTGTACGGAACGACCGTCGTTCCAATCAGCGCGAGAGCGGTGAGAAGCCCGCCCTCCGGAACCCGCGGAACGAGGCCGGCGACGAGAGCGCCGAGATCGGGGCGCGCGAGGATGGCGCTCGCGGCGAAAGCGAGGCTCATGACGAGGACCAGGCTGACAAGAAGCCGCTCGATCGTCCGATAGCGTCCGAAGGTCAGGGCGGTTCCGGCGAGAACGCCGATGATCAGTACGGTCCCGCGCCGGTCGGCGCCTTCGAAGACGGCCCGTGCGCCGAGGGCGCCGCCGGCGATGTTCCCCGCTTCATAGGCGGCGTTGCCGAGGGCGAGGGCGGCGAGGATAAGCGCCGCCGCGCCGTACCGGACGAGCGCGGGCGCGCCCTCCGCCGAGAGCGCTTCGCCGAGGCCGAGCCGGGCGCCGGAGCCGAGACGCGCCGCCATGTCCTGAAGGACGATCGCCGCGAGGGTTGCAAACACGAGCGTCCAGACGAGGGCGAAGCCGAAATTCGCGCCCGCAAGCGTCGCCGTCGTCACGGTCCCGGGGCCGATGAAGGCCGCTGCGACGAGCGCGCCGGGTCCGACCGCGAGCTTCATGCGGCGGGCGCGTCGGCGAGGGCCGGCGGAGCGGTTTCGGGTGCGGTCATGGGGAGATCTGTCGCCCGCAGGCCCAGGTCGCGCAAGCCGCCTTAAAGGGCGCGCGCGTCTCTGCGCAGGTCGCTCAAGGTGGTGAACCGGGCGCCCGGCTGGTCGGCGAACCATTTGCAGACTTTTTCGATGACGCCGAGGAAGTCATCGAGGTCGGCCCGATCGCGCACATAGGGCGTGTACCCCGGCTCCAGGGACGGGCTGTGGTAAGTGAGGGTGAAGACGGTCGCGCCGCGGCGCATCATCGTCTCCATGAGCCTGATCTGCGCGTCGGCGCCGACGCCTTCCGGTGTGAGCGTCACCCGCTCCAGAAGGCCGGTCCGCGCGAGGACGCCGCCGACATGGATGCGCGTCCAGAACGCTGAATCAAAGAGCCCCGCAAGCGACGGCCCGGCCCCGGCGAAAGCCCCGCAGAAACCGCGGCTCAGGGGCGCTTCCATGAGCTTCCGGCCGCGGTCGATCCAGAAGGGCTGGTCCGGCACGCCGAGAAAGGACGGGCCGTGAACCCGGCGATAGTCCGTATAGGGGACGAAACTGCAGTCGATCTCATAATCGAGATCGAGGAGGATGTCCGTCGTCGACGGTCCGTAGCCGTATCGCCCGGCCTTGAAGACCCGCGGCGAGGCGCCGAACTGCTCCGCGATGCCTGCGGTCAGCGACTGCATTTTCGCTCGCTCGATCTCTTCAGGCAGGTTGCACTGGAGCGTGTTCCGGTCGTTCACCGTCTCCAGATAGGGCTCGTTCACCCAGGGCTGCAGGTGAGCGCCGATCTCTGCGGCGCCGGCGTCGCGGAAGGCGCTCAGGGTCTCGACCGCCTTGTCCGACTCAATCACGCACTGGTCGACGACATAAGTCGGGCGCACGCCGTACCGGTCGAAGATGTCCTGCGCGCGGCTCTGGGCGGCGATCGACTGGACGCTGCGCGAGGTCCGGGTGAAGGGCTGCGACCAGTCGAACTCTTCTTCAGTATCGACGATCACCGCGAGGCGCGGCGGCCCGCCGGGCGCGAAGGCGAGACGGCCGTCCCGCGCGGCGTGCGCCGGGCTCGGTTGCAACGCCTCGGCGAGAACCGGCGGCGCGGGTTTCGCCTCGGAGTTCGACAACATGGACCGGGTCTTAGTCTCCTGCGACGACGGCGCAATGGGGCTCTGCGCTTCGGCGGCTTTTCCGACCGTGCGGCCGTCTCTATCGATTTGTTGAGACCGAGCCGTCATCATCCCCGTTTCCCGAATGCGGGCCGCCGATGGCGACACCATCAGCGAGGAAGGTAAAGAAACGCATGGCGAACCACCTGCATCTCGGCGATCTGCCCGCAGGCCTCGATTTCGGATCGACGGTCGCGGTTGATTCCGAGGCGATGGGCCTGAGGCACGGGCGGGACCGGCTGTGCGTCGTCCAGCTGTCAGCCGGCGACGGCGACGCGCACCTCGTGCAGATCCGGAACGGTGTCGAGCCGAAGCGGCTGAAGGCGCTTCTGGAGGACGCCCGCGTTCAGAAGCTGTTTCACTTCGCGCGCTTCGACATTGCGCTGTTCCGCCATGATCTCGGCGTCGACACGCGGCCGCTCTACTGCACCAAGATCGCCTCGCGGCTCGCGCGCACCTATACCGACCGCCACGGGCTGAAGGACCTCTGCCGGGAGCTCATCGGCGTCGAAATCTCCAAGCAGCAGCAATCCTCCGACTGGGGCGCGGACGAGTTGACCGACGCGCAGATCGAGTACGCCGCCGCCGACGTTCTCTACCTCCACCGCCTGCGCGACGCGCTCGACCGGATGCTCGAGCGGGAAGGCCGCACGGCGCTCGCAAAAGCCTGCTTCGACTTCCTCCCGCACCGCGCCGCGCTCGATCTCGCCGGCTGGCCGGAGGAGGACATCTTCGCGCACGCCTGAGGGCGCGCGCCGCGCTGACGCTCCCGTGAGGCGCGGCGCCGCTTGAGCGCCGCATTACCGTGTCATAAGTGATACACGTCTATGATTAACGGCGTTCCCGCCGTGTCGAGCAATCCGGGACCCGCGCGTGGCCGCCAGCAGTTCTCCAATGACCGTCGATACGAGCCTCGCGTCGCCCGCCAGGGACGTCGGCGCGCCGTTCGACAGCTGGTCCGCCCGGCCGCGGGCGACGGCGGAGGACATGCGCCGCCGCGCCGCTACCGTACGACGCATCCGCAATGTCGTCCTCGTTTCGGGCGCTGTCGCGATCGGCAGCTGGGCGATCGCCCTCGCCCTCACGACGGCGAGCGTCGACTGGTCGCCGGAGTTCAACGCGATCGAGCGGACCGAGGACGGCGTCGCGATGCGCGCGCCCCGCTTCGCAGGGGTCGATGCAAACGGCGCCGCCTTCGAAGTCGCCGCCGCGTCCGCCGCCCAGCCCCGCGCTGCGCAGGACACGTTTCTCCTCACCCGGCCGACCGCCAAGACCGGCGTCGGCGCGCCCGAGATGTTGTCCGTACGCGCGCCGAACGGCGTTTATCAGTCTGACGATCGGACCCTCGACCTCGACGGCGGCGTCGTCGTGACCCGCGGTCGGGGCGCCGACATGCTGGCCTTCACCGCGCCCTCCGCCACGCTGCTTCTTGGTCAACGGGCGGTGGTGAGCGATACGGGCGTCGCCGGAGAAGGTCCGATGGGCCTCGTCAGCGCGAAAACGATGCGGGCGGACGAAGCCGACGGGCGCGTCGTCCTCGAAGGCGACGTGCGCATCCGCCTGACGCCGAACGCCACGCCGAAATCCGACAAATGACGCTGGCCCTGGTCGCCGCTTTCGCCGTCGTGCTGGCCGCGGCGCAGGAGCCGGCTCCGTTCAGCTCTGTTGATGTGATCGACATCGCCGGCGACCGTGCGGAGTTTCTGCCGGGCGAGGGCAAGACGATCATCACGGATAACGTACGCGTCGTCAGCGGCGGCGCGGTGCTGACAGCGCCCAAAGTCGTCGTGTTTCAGGGCGAGGCCGAAGGCGACATCGCCCGGATCGTCGCTACCGGCGGCGTGCGGTTCGCCCGCGAGGGCGAGGCCATCTCCGGCGCCCGGGCCGAGTATGACGGCCCCGCGCGGACGATCACGGTTACCGGCGACGTCCTTCTCACCCAGGGCCGCCAGGTCGCCCGGGGCGAGCGGCTCGTCTACCACCTCGACACCGAACGGGTGGAGCTTTTCGGCGCGCCCGGAAAGCGCGTGCGCGGCTTATTCTTCACCGGCGATCCGGGCTAGGGTCCTGCGGAACCCGTCGTAAGGCGGTCGCTGCAGATCGCGAGACCATGACCGAAGTTCGAGATATCGCCTCCAAGCCCGCGCCGAACGGCGCGGACCGCCCGAAAGTCGTCGAAGGCGCAGGCGGCCTCTTCGCCCGCCAGATCGGCAAATCCTACAACAAGCGCCCGGTGGTGCGGAACGTCAGCCTCTCGGTGCGCCGGGGCGAGGCGGTCGGTCTTTTGGGGCCGAACGGCGCCGGCAAGACGACGTGCTTTTACATGATCACCGGGCTCGTGCCGGCCGACTACGGAACGATTGAACTCGACGGGCACGACATCACCAAAATGCCCATGTACCAGCGCGCCCGCCTCGGCATCGGCTATCTGCCGCAGGAGGCCTCGATCTTCCGCGGCATGACGGTCGAGCAGAACGTGCGCGCCGTCGTCGAGATGGTCGAAAAAGGCGCCGACCGACGGGCGAAGCTGGTCGACGACCTTCTTTCCGAATTCCATGTCGAACACCTGCGCGACGCTCCGGCGACGGCGCTCTCGGGCGGCGAGCGGCGGCGCGTCGAAATCGCCCGCGCTCTTGCAAGCTCGCCCGCCTTCATGCTGCTCGACGAGCCCTTCGCGGGCATCGACCCGCTGGCGATCCAGGACATCCGCGATCTGGTTCTGCATCTCAAACGACGCGGGCTCGGCGTGCTCGTCACCGACCACAACGTGCGCGAAGCTCTCGAAATCATCGACAGGGCCTACATTATTCACGAAGGCGAAGTGCTTCTTGAAGGACAACCGGACGAAATCGTGGGCGACCGCGACGTGCGCCGGGTCTATCTCGGCGAAGGGTTTCAACTCTAGCAGGAGGCCGCTTCGTGGCGTTGGCGCCGAAACTGGAGCTCAGGCAAAGCCAGCAGCTGGTGATGACGCCCCAGCTGCAGCAGGCGATCAAGCTGTTGCAGCTCTCCAATTTCGAGCTCGCCGCCTTCGTCGAGGAGCAGCTGGAGCAGAACCCGTTCCTTGAGCGCGAGAGCGAGAGCGACGGCTCCGGAGGCGACGACGCCGACCGGCCCGCGGCTTCGGAGAAAACGGCCGATGAAGGCCTCGCCGACGGCGGCGCCGCCGACGCCCTGGACGCGGGGTATTCCGATATCGATCCCGAAGCGAGCCGGGCGGATGTTGCGAACGATCGCGCCGCGGACGGCCCCTCTCTCGGCGACTGGTCCTCGGTCGGGTCCGGCAAGGGCGGCGGCGACGGGGACATGGCGTTCGACGCGACCCTCGCGAGCGAGGTCTCGCTTCGCGACCATCTCGCGGAACAACTCGCCCGCTGCCGCCGCCTCGACGCGATGACGCGGATGATCGCCGCGCACCTGATCGATGTCGTCGACGAGGCGGGGTACCTCCGCATCGAGCTTTCAGAAGTCGCCGAACAGCTCGGCGCGCCAGCCGCCGACGTGGAGCGTGCGCTGGCGGTCCTGCAGGGGTTCGACCCGGCCGGCGTCGGCGCGCGCGACCTCAAAGAATGCATGCGCCTCCAGCTCGCCGACCGCGACCGGCTCGATCCGCAGATGGAAGCTTTCATCGAAAACCTCGAGCTTCTCGGCGCCCACGACTATGATGGCCTGAAAAAAGCAACGGGTGCGGACGATGAAGATCTCCGCGACATGATCGAGGAGCTGCGCCGCCTCACGCCGAAACCGGGTCTCGCCTTCGGCGGCGGCGACGCGCCGACCGTGCTGCCGGACGTGGTCGTGGCGCCGGCCGCCGCGGGCGGCTGGAAGATTGAGCTGAACGCCGAGACCCTGCCCCGCGTCCTCGTCAACGAACGCTATTTCGCGCAGATTTCCGGGCGCGGCGGTTCCGACAGCGACAAGGCCTACGTTTCGGAGAACATGGCGCAGGCGAACTGGCTCGTGAAAAGCCTCGACCAGCGCGCACGGACGATCCTCAAGGTTTCCTCCGAAATCGTCCGCCAGCAGGACGCCTTCCTCGTCGAGGGGGTGCGGGCGTTGCGGCCGCTCAATCTGAAAACGATCGCCGACGCGGTCGAGATGCACGAATCGACGATCTCCCGCGTCACCTCCAACAAATACATGGCGACGCCGCGCGGCCTTTTTGAGCTGAAGTACTTCTTCACCGCATCCATCGCCTCCAGCGACGGCGGCGAAGCGCACTCGGCGGAGGCGGTTCGCGACCGCATCCGCGAGCTCATCGACCGCGAGCCGGCGAGCGCCATCCTTTCCGACGACAAGATTGTTTCGCTTTTGAAGGACGACGGCGTCGACATCGCCCGGCGCACGGTCGCGAAGTACCGTGAGGCGATGAACATCCCCTCCTCGGTTCAGCGCCGCCGGATCAAGAAACGCGCGATTTGACGACCGCTGAGGCTTGCGGCGACATAAGCGGCCCGATTCCAAGAGGTTCAGGAAGGAGCCCGCCCATGAGCGACGATGCGATCGATCTCCAGATCACCGGCCGCGATCTCGATCTTGGCGAGGCCCTGCAAGCGCGCGTCGCGGACGCCGTCGAGGAGCGCATCCGGAAGTATTTCCAGCGCGGATTCGAGGCGCGCGTCGCCTTTTCGAAAATGCGCCATGAGGTGATCGCCGAGGCGACGGTGCACCTCGCCTCCGGGGTTTACCTCAACGCCCAGGGCCGCGCCGGCGACGCCCACGGCGCCTTCGACGACGTGATTGAGAAACTCGAGAAACGGGTCCGCCGGCACAAACGGCGCCTGAAGGACCACCATGCGCCCAACAAAGACCCGCTGCCCGCTGAAACCGCGCCCTCCTTTCTCCTCGCTCCCTTCGGCGAGAGCGATGATGGCGAGACGGACGGCGCCGGCGAGGCGGGCGGCGCGCCTCTCGTCGTCGCGGAATCGGTGGAAACGCTGCGAACCATGACGGTGAGCGAGGCGGCGCTCCAGCTCGACTTGACGGACCTTCAGGCGATCGTGTTTAGGAACGCGGCCCACGGGGGCTTGAACGTCGTGCAGCGACGCGCAGATGGGAATATCAGCTGGATCGACCCAGGCGCCAAAGCCTGAGGCCGGCGACGGCGCCGCGATTGCAAAGCGGCGTTCACACGGGAGGCCTTCGGCGCGGCGCGCCGTCGTCGCCGTCCCCGGAGAAGCAGACGGTCGTAGTGGTATGTTTGATTTAGAGACCCTGCTGGCGCGGCGGCATATCCTGCCCCGCGTCAAAGCGCGGTGTCAGCGCGAGGCGTTCCGGATGATCGCCGAAGCGGTCGCGGGCGATGCGGGATCATCGGCGCAGGATATTCTCGACGCGCTTCTGGAGCGAGAGCGCCTGGGCTCGACCGCGCTCGGCGGCGGCGTCGCGGTCCCCCACGCGCGGCTGCCGCATCTCGATCGGATGATCGGTGCTGTGGCGCAGTTCGACCCGGCTCTCGATTTTGAAGCCGTGGACAGCCAACCGGTACACCTCGCCTTCGTCCTGTTCGCGCCGGAAGAGGCGGGATCCGACCACCTGAGGGCGCTTGCGAAAATCGCGCGGTTTTTCCGCGACAAGTCGGTGGTGGCCGCCCTCAAGAACGCCGAAACCGCAGACGCCATGCACGCCGTGCTGGTCGAGCACCAGGCCTCGCACGCGGCTTAAATAATCCTGTAAATCCGTCGTCTAGTGAACGCTGACGGGCGCCATATCGTACATGCGCGCCGCGGCGAACGCCGTCTCGCGGTCTGAGACGAGGGCGAGCCGGGAGCCGTCGGTCGCGTGCACCGCGTAGAGCGTGTCGGTGTCGGCGGCGACAAGCTCGAAATCGGGATCATCCGCGATCTCATGGAGCACGTCCTCGACAGCCACTGTCCGCACGTAAACCGTGCGCGAGCCCGTTTCGAAGTCCGTATCCAGTGAGTTATGCGACCGATCGCCGTCCATAAGCGCGCCTTTCCGATGGTTCCGGCTCCGACACATGCGCTGCGATTCGGCCGAGTCAAAGGCCGCCCCGCTCCCCTCGCGCAAGCGTGACGGTTCTAGAGCGACCCGCCCTGCAATTCGGTAAAGGCGGACCGACGCGGGTCGCCCGCTGGAGGGCGTCCAGTCCGTTGCGCGGACGGCTGGCGACAGGGGCGCCCAGCGCCGTCGGTCGGACCGAGGCGACATCGATTTTCAATTGTGGAATTTGGTGGAGCCGAGGGGAATCGAACCCCTGACCTCGTCATTGCGAACGACGCGCTCTCCCAACTGAGCTACGGCCCCGATCCGGATTTGGGAGCGAAGCGAGTAGGCTCCGGCGCAGGGCTTGTCAATCAGAACTGGGCCTACGTGCATCGCGCGCCGACCCGCCATATATGGTCGCAAAAGCACGGAAAGGACCCGCCTTCGACCATGGCCAATCTGATCGGCTTCATCGCCTTCGTCTTCTACCATCTGCTCGGCGTTCTGCAGATCGCGATCATCGCCGGCGTCATCATGAGCTGGCTGCTCGCCTTCGGCGTCGTCAATCAGCACAACGACTTCGCGCGGACGATCTGGAACACCCTGCAGGCGATCACCGAGCCGTTTCTCGCCCCAATCCGGCGGTTCCTTCCCTCCGTGGGCGGGCTCGACCTCTCGCCGCTCATTCTCCTCATCCTCATCTGGGGCGTGCGCGGATATTTCCTCGGGCCGCTGCTCGACGGACGGTTCTAGAGACGGCGGACGGGAGGAGGCCATGACCGCGCGCATCATCGACGGAAAGGCCGAAGCGGCGCGCCTGCGCGCCGAGGTGGCCGAGCAGGTCGCCGCCCGCATCGCCGCCGGGAAATCGAAGCCCGGCCTCGCGGTCGTCCTCGTCGGCGACGACCCGGCGAGCCAGGTCTATGTGCGCAATAAGGTGAAATTCACCGAGGAGGTCGGCATGGCCTCCTTCGAACATCGCCTGCCGGCGGAGACGAGCGAGGCCGAGGTCGCCGCCCTCGTCCGCCAGCTGAACGCCGACCCCGCCGTGCACGGTATATTGGTTCAACTGCCGCTGCCGAAGCACATCAACGAGGCGCGGGTGATCGAGGAGATCTCGCCGGAAAAGGACGTGGACGGCCTGACGCAGACGAGCGCCGGCGCGCTCGCCCTCGGCCGGCCGGGTCTGCGCCCCTGCACGCCCATGGGCTCGGTGCAGCTCATCAAATCCGTGCGGGAGAATATCGCGGGCGCCAACGCGCTGGTGGTCGGGCGCTCTATCCTCGTCGGCAAACCCCTCGCCCAGCTGCTCCTTGAAGAAAACTGTACTGTGACGACCGCGCACTCGCGCTCCTACGACCTGCCCGGCCTTTGTTTGCAGGCGGACATTCTCTGCGCCGCCGTCGGACGCCCCGAAATGATCCGCGGCGAATGGGTGAAGGAGGGGGCCATTGTCGTCGACATCGGCATCAACCGCGTCGATGCGCCGGAAAAGGGCGAGGGCAAGACCAGGCTCGTCGGCGACGTCTCATTCGATGAAGCCGCGGAACGCGCCTCCGCGATCACCCCCGTGCCGGGCGGCGTCGGGCCGATGACGATCGCGAACCTGCTGCGGAATACGATGCTGGCGGCGGGGTAGTGGGGCGTGCGCGTACTATAAACGTTGTCGAAAATTCAGCCGTGTCAAACGGCGGTTTTTCGCCAGAAACGGCCAGAGGAGTGAACTCGATCAGGGTCCTGGTTGGGCGAGTTAAGGCCGCCAGTCGATGAGTGACATTTTGGAAAATTGGCCCGAGCGGGGGCGAGGCGCACAACCCGTCAACCCTAACCGTTGGTGAGATACGCCTTCCAAGTGATCAAAGTCGCGGTGAGAAATAGCAATCCGATTACAATGTACGTGCCTAGATTTGCATCTGGCTGCGGAGCGTCTGGAAAGACCATCCGAGACAACCCCGCGAAAATCGAAACCCATCCGAGGAGGGTCACGAGCACGCGCCAATCGCGCATCCACGTATTATGAAAGCGAACAGTGGCGAGGCCACCTATGAACCAAGCAAGTCCATTGTTAAACACTGTTGTGGGATGGATGCCCTCAAAGATATGAAAATTGACGCTCTCCAACGCAGTTGCAGCCATGATTGTGGGGCCCATTATGGACGCGATGGTGCGTGATGTATCCATATTGCCATTCCGCTCCGTTCAATCAGATACCCTCTTTTGAAGGTTTCCTCCTATGGCTGCAGGCGTCCATTTTGGGGCGCTTCCCGCCGCTCGGCTAGAGACCGCTCTGGGCCAAAAACCGACATTCAGCCCCGCATTCCATCGGCTAAACCATCGTTGCAAAAACGGTCGTTTCTCCACAAGCATTCTTAATGCGAATGATTCCAAGGGTTTAGCTGTTGCGAAAACCTGTTGCGTAGGGCGCGGCCTGGGCGCCCCGACCGGTCATGAACACCCTTACCGGTCCGTCCACGGGTTCAACGTCGCCACCCCAAGCCCCCCGACATCCTTTTCGTTCCGTGTGACGACGGCCAGCCCGAGGACGAGGGCGGTTCCGAGGATGAGGCCGTCCGCCGTGTCGAGGGTTCTCCCGGCGAGACGCGCCGCGGCGCCGGCGGCGCATAACTCGACCGGCAGGGGGCCGCCGCCTACAGTCAACGGATGCTTTTGCTCCTCGCCTATCTCGCCCTCGCCCTCGGCGTCTCGTTCTTCTGTTCCATCGCGGAGGCGACGCTCCTTTCGACCCGGCCCGCCTATATCGCCGCCCTTGAAAAGCGCGGGACAGCCGGCGCGACCGCGCTGAAGCGGCTCTACGACAATCTCGACCGGCCGCTGGCGGCGATTCTCACCGCCAATACGATCGCGCACACGGTCGGGGCTGCGGGGGTCGGCGCCCAGTCGGCCGCCGTCTTTGGAAGCGCCTATCTCGGCGTTACTTCCGGCGTACTGACCCTCCTTATTCTTGTCTTTTCGGAGATCATCCCGAAGTCCCTCGGCGCGGCTCACTGGAAGCGGCTTGCGCCGACCATGGGCGTCCTCATCTCCTGGCTGTCGGTCGCGCTCCATCCGATCGTTCTTGTCTCGGAACAGTTGACGCGTCTGGTGTCGCCCAGGGATGCGGGCCCCGACGTCTCGCGCGAAGAGGTGACGGCTATGGCTGATCTCGGCGCGGAGGAGGGCGCTCTGCATGACCGGGAGCGCCGGGTCATCCGGAACGTCATGAAGCTGACGAATCTTTTCGTTCGCGACATCATGACCCCGCGCCCCGTCATCTTTTCCGCTCCGCGGGAGATGACGGTGAGCGCATTTTTCGAGGCTCATGCGGACCAGCCCTTTTCACGCATACCCCTTTACGGAGGCGGAGCCGATGCGATCGAAGGCTACGTCGTCAAGGCCGATCTCTTCGCCGCTCTCGCCGCCGACCGCCATGATGAACGGCTCGACGCGCATCTGCGCGTCCTTCCGGCGATCCCGGACTCGCTTTCCGCTGCGGACGCTTTCGATCGTCTGCTCCATGAAAAAAGCCACATCGCGCTCATCGTCGATGAGTACGGAACGGTTCAGGGACTGGTGACATTGGAGGATGTCGTCGAGACGCTCATCGGCCTCGAAATCACCGACGAGTTCGACACGGTGGAAGACATGCAAGCCCTCGCGCGCCGCCGCTGGCGGGAACGGCGCGACGCGCTGGGGGTCGAGGGGCAGGCGAGGCGAACTGACCCGGCCTGATCCGCGAAGAGCCGCCAGCTGAGCGGCTTACGGTTTTTCGTAAGCGCCTGTGTTGTCAAACGACCGCTCGTCCATGGTGCTTTTTGATCCACGGATGATTTTCTTCACGCCGCGGCGGTTCTTGCTCATGACGAAATCATCATAGAGCGCGCCAGTGGCCGTTCGCGCCACATAAGTCAGCTCGTCGCCATCGACAGTGATGATCTGGTAGAACTGGGTGTTCTCGCCCTTTCGCAATAGGGCGACCCCGTCTTCAGCGTATCCATCCCATCCGTCTTCCTGGAACGAGTACTGCTTTGGGCCGCTGACCGAGTTTACGAACATTGTATCGATCTTGCCGCCCTTGGCTCCGAAGCTGATCCGTTCCGGTGTCTGACCGATGACGCCGCGCGCGTACGTGTGGTCATGCCCCTGCAGCACGAGATCGACCTTGTGCCTGTTGATCACCGGCAGAAGCGCCGCGCGGCGATCGGGGCTGTCACGGCCGTCTCCCGATGAGAAAATCGGGTGGTGCATGGAGACGATTTTCCAGCGGGCGTCGCTTTCAGCAAGCTTTTTATCAAGCCAGGCGGCCTGCTGTTCGATCTTCGGGTTCTGTGTTGAAATAACGAAGATATGAAGATCGTCGGAGTACCGCATATCGTAGACGACTTCCTGCAGGTCGTCGTCGAGGCTCGGCTCCTCCTTCAAGGTGAACTGGGGCCGCCAGAGAATGGTAAGCAGGCGGCTCTGCTCCGCTTCCGGCATATTCAGTCGCTGGTACTCATGGTTGCCGGCGACCGGAACCGCCGGGATCATGCCGTGGATGAAGCCTGTGGCGTCAAACCACTCGCCCCATTCAAGGTCGCGGGACGGATTGTTGACGAGATCGCCGGCGTGCAGGATGAAGTCCGCCTTAGGCGCATCCTGAAAACCAGCGCGAATGATGCGGGACCAATGGGAGCGCACTGCGTTCTGCGCGTCGCCGAGATAAATGAACGAAACAGGCCCATCCTCGGCGGCCGTGCGCGTCTGCAACCACTCTGACCACTGATCGCCAGCCCCTTTCACGCGATAGGCGTAGATCGTATCCGGCTTCAGCCCCTCGAACACCACCGAATGGAAATGCGTCGGCGGCAAGCCTGCGTTGGATTTCAGCGTCAGCGTCTCGCCGAACGCATCCATCGACTGCAGGTTGAGCGCCTCGGTCTTGGCCGGCGCCGTTTCGGCGTTCAGATCAAACCGGGCGTCGTCGCTGGCCTCGACAATTTCTGCGACGGTTTCCGTAACCGAGGCGTCTGTCCGCCAGGTGATGGCGAAGCTCGTCTGCGGGGCTTTGGGAAGCGTGATGACGATCCGATCCGGCCAACCGGTCGCTTTTTGCCAGGGCGGCTGCGCGAGATCGGCGTCATCGGCCGGATGGAGCGCCGGCGCGGCGGCGAGGACGGCGAACGAGGCGATGATGGCGGCGGTGGTGTTTTTAAGCATCGTCAGAAGGTAACGCACGACCGTGACAGAGCGTTGACGCCCGGGGCCGGCGGTTTCGTCGCCCCCGAGCAAGGTGCCGCCTCGCTCCACGCGCCGATCCTGCGCCCGTTAGTGCCGGAAGTGCCGCACGCCGGTGACGACCATCGCGAGGCCCGCATCGTCGGCTGCGGCGATCACCTCCTCGTCCCGGACGGAGCCGCCCGGCTGGATCACGGCCGTCGCGCCGGCCTCCGCCGCCGCGAGCAGACCGTCCGCAAACGGGAAAAACGCGTCGGAGGCGACGACGGAGCCTTTGGCGAGGCTTTCGGGGAGGTTCGCCGCCGCGGCCGCGTCCTCGGCTTTGCGGGCTGCGATGCGCGATGAGTCGACACGGCTCATCTGCCCGGCGCCGACGCCGACGGTCGCGCCGTCTTTCGTATAGACGATGGCGTTCGACTTCACGTGCTTGGCGACGCGGAAGGCGAAGAGGAGGTCCGCCATCTCCTGATCGCTCGGCGCGCGTTTCGTCACGACTTTGACATCCCCGGCGTCGACGCGGCGTGCGTCGCGTCCTTGCGCCAAGAACCCGCCGGAGACGGAGCGGATCATCATCTGGGCATCGTCCGGGTTCGGCATCGCGCCGGTGAGCAGCAGGCGGAGGTTCCTTTTCTTCGCCATCAGCGCGAGCGCCTCGTCCGAGGCGCCCGGCGCGATGATGACTTCGGTAAAGACCGCCGAGATCGCCTCCGCGGCGGCGAGGTCGAGGGGGCGGTTGAGCGCGACGACGCCGCCGAAAGCCGAAACCGGATCGCAGCGGAGCGCTTTTTCATAAGCCTCAAGAAGGGTCGCCCCATGGGCGACGCCGCAGGGGTTCGCGTGCTTGATGATCGCGACGGCGGGGCTCTCCGCATCCAGATCAGCGGCGAGTTCGAAGGCGGCGTCCGTATCGTTGATGTTGTTGTAGGAAAGCTCCTTGCCCTGAGCCTGTCGCGCTGTCGCGACGCCTGGGCGGGCGTTCCTGTGGATGTAAAACACCGCCTGCTGATGCGGGTTTTCGCCATAGCGGAGCGTCTGGCGGAGTTCGCCGGCGACCGCGCAACGCGCAGGGGTGGTTTCGCCGAGGGTTTCCGCGAACCAGTTCGAGATCGCCGCATCGTAGGCGGCGGTGCGGGCGTAGGCTTTTGCGGCGAGGCGCTTGCGAGTTTCCAAGTCCACAGCGCCCGCGGCCTCTATGGCGTCAGAAACCGCATCGTAATCAGACGGATCGATGACGACCGCCACGTGCGCGTGGTTCTTGGCCGCTGCGCGGATCATCGCCGGCCCGCCGATATCGATGTTTTCAACGCACGCCGCGTAATCGCCGCCGCCTGCCAGCGTCTCCTCGAACGGGTAGAGATTGACGACCAGGAGATCGATCGCGCCGATGCCGTGCTCGGCCATTGCGGCGAGATGAGCTTCGTCGTCGCGCTTCGCGAGCAGCCCGCCGTGGACGCCGGGGTGCAGGGTTTTCACCCGCCCGTCCATAATCTCCGGGAAGTTCGTCAGTTCCGAGACGTCGCGGACGGCGAGCTCCGCTTCGCGCAGAGCCCGCGCCGTCCCGCCGGTCGAGACGAGTTCGACGCCCGCGCCCGCCAGGCGTTTTGCGAAGGTCTCAAGGCCGGTCTTGTCGGAAACGGAGAGGAGGGCGCGGGGGGCGTCGGACATGGCGGGGCTCCGGTGCGGAATAGCGGACAGGAAAGCCGCCGCTTAAAGCGCAAACCGGGCCTCGTGTCTGCCCCGAAATCCGCGAGACGGGCTCAGGCCCTTCGGCGATTCTCCGCCTCGGAGCTCTCAGCGTTCTTGTCGTTCGCTTCGGCGGCAGGGCCGTCCGGCGCGCGATACTCCGGCACGAGATGATGGACCGCTTCGGCGAGGGCCGCGTCGTCGCCCGCGACGGCGGTGCGGATGACGTCTTCGAGGCGCGGGGAGAGGAGAGGCAGATCGATCATGGCCGGCGAGGCGAGGAGAACGCCGTCGGCCCCCGACTTCACCAGCCTGTCTGAGTCGAGGAAGAGCTCCTCGAACAGCTTCTCGCCGGGCCGGAGGCCGGAGAACGCGATCTCCACATCCTCGCCCGAGAGCGCGATCATCCGGCGCGCGAGATCGACGATCTTGATCGGGTCGCCCATATCGAGAACGAAGACGCGGCCGTCATGGGCAACCACGGAGGTTTCGTTCGGATCGAGGCTCGCTGACTGCAGGACAAGCTGCACCGCCTCGCGGGTCGTCATGAAATAGCGCGAAATATCCGGGTGCGTCACGGTGACGGGGCCGCCCTTGGCGATCTGCCGCTGGAAGAGCGGTGCTACGGAACCCGTGGAGCCGAGGACGTTTCCAAAGCGGACCGTGACGAAGCGCGAGCCGACCTGGCTGACATCGAGGGCCTGGGCGTAAAGCTCCGCAATGCGCTTCGTCGCCCCCATCATGGAGGACGGGTTCACCGCCTTGTCGGTTGAGATGAAGACGACCGTCTCCGAACCGAACTCGACGCAAAGGTCGAATACCGTCTTCGCGCCGAGAACGTTGGTGAGCGCCGCCGCGCACGGATTTTCCTCCGCAATCGGAACGTGTTTGAGGGCGGCCGCGTGGAGGACGATTTCCGGCTGCGTCTTCCGGAAGAGGGGCCGCATGTGCTGGATGCGGCAGACGTCCGTCAGATGCGTCGATCGCGGAACGGTCGAGCCGGATTCTCTCAGCTCCAAGTCAATCTCGTAGAGATTGAATTCGGAGTTGTCGACGAGGGCGAGGGACGCCGGCTCGAAAGAGAGCACCTGCCGCACGAGCTCCGAACCGATCGTGCCGCCGGCGCCGGTGATCATCACCCGCCGGCCGGCTACGAACCGTCGGGCGGCGCGCTGGTCGAAGGCCCGGGGCGGTCGGCCCAGCAGCTCTTCGGAATCCAGCGATGCGTTTGCGAAATTCGCCGGGGCCCGGCGGGGTGTGACTTGCTCAGAGGGGCGCTTCGACCACAACCGTTTCATAAAGCTCGCTCCGCACGAGCGCGTACTCTGGGGCCGCTCGCTCACCCGCCGTGTTCAAGCCGCCGCAATCCCCACTTCACACTATCGCCGACCTCATCGCGGCAATCAACGACGATCTGGTTGGTGGTGCGCGGCTGACCCCCGTCAGGCGAGTAGACGCTGCCTTCGAGGCGGACGCGCGCGGCGCTCGCGCGGAACCGCCAGGCTTCCTTGTTGTCGAGGGTGATGAGGATCGAGCGCCCGTCCCGGCAGGGCGTCGCCCGTGCGTCGTGGTGCAGGTGGAAGCGGAGCGTCGCTGCGGAGAGAGAGGCCTCCCCCGCGTCGACGGCGTCCTCGCCGCGGATGTCGTCGCCCTCGGCGGAGACGTAGATGCGGCGGGTCTGCAGGACGAGGCGCCCCGCGACGACGCCGTCGCGCTCCACCTCGATCCAGCGGCCCTCGTCGTTCTCCCGCTTCGCGCCGGAGGTGCGGGTCCACCGCACAGGCCCGTCGGCGAAGCGGAGGATCGCGGTCGAATGCGCCTCGTCGAGCCGGAGCGCCCGCATCCAGGAGGCGCCGATGGCCGTCCCGTCGCCGCAATTGACGACCAGGCGACGGCGCCCGCTTGCAAGGGTGAAGGAGAGCGCCGAGGCGTGGGCGGCGGCGCCGTAGGGCGGCGGCGGAGGATCGCCGGCGTCGACGATGAGACGGGCCCGCGCCGCCTGGGCGCGCAGATAGCCGGAGGCGGACGCGAAGCCGAAGGGGGTCGAGGAACTCTCATCGCCCTCCGCACACGCATAATCAAGCGCCTTGCGGTCGCCTTCCGTTCCGCCGTTGAAGGCGGCGAGGCCGCCGTCGGCGAGGCGATGGAAGCGAAGGTGCGCCGCGGTCCGATCCAGCGCATGGCGGATCGGCGCCGGCGTTTCGAGGGAGCGCGCATCGGAGAGACCGGCGATGCGGCGGAGCGCGACGGCGACGTGGAGCGCGATCGCCGGGTTGCGGCTCATATGCCCGCCGTCGGCCAGCATCTGGATGCGGAGTTCGCGGCGGAGGAGTTCGAGCCCGCGCTCTGCAGCGCCCGCGGCCTGCGGAACGCAGAGGCCGGCCGCAGCGAGCGTCGCCGCGGCGGTGAGCGCCTGCGCGCCCTCGCCCGCCTTGTGGGCGGTTTCGGCGAGATGGCGCGTCTGGCGGGCGATCGAGGCGAGGAACCGGCTGCGGAACAGCGCGCCGTCTCTGGAGACCCACTCGGCGGTGCAGAGCCAGGCGGCGAGGCGCTCGGCCGTCAGGTCCGGCGCCCAGACGTCCTCCCGCCAGCCCCCGAAACGGGCGATCCAGCCGTCGATGAGGTCGCGCACGTCCTCGCGCGCGTCGTCTCCGGTGGCGACGCAGTCCCGCGCCCAGGCGAAGGAATGGGCGTAGCGGCTCGCCTCATTGACGACCTCATGGCGCGCCCAGAACTCGTCCGCATTCGCCCAGTCGTCGCCGGTGACGACGCGGCCTTCGAGAAACGCGCGCCCGAAGGCGGGGTTCGGCGTGTAGGGATCGACCGGGCTCGCGGCGAGGCGGTCGGGCACCGGGCCGTCGAGGCGCAGCTGCGCGACCGGGCTGAGGCGCCAGACCTTCTGCGCCTGCGCGGCGATGCTGCGGCCGAGGGAGGGGCGACCGTCGCTCTGCGCCATCGCTTACGCTCCGCGCAGGGCGCGGATATTGTCCGCATACCGCTCGGCGCCGCCCTTGAAGACGGCGGAGCCGGCGACGAGAACCGTCGCCCCCGCGGAAAAGACCCGCGCCGCGGTTTCGGGATTGACGCCCCCGTCCACCTCAATCTCAGCGACGGAGCCGGTCCGTTCGATCAGCTCCCGGATTTTCTCGATCTTCGAGAGCTGGCTGTCGATGAAGGACTGACCGCCGAAGCCCGGATTGACGCTCATGACAAGGACGAGATCGAGAAGATCGAGCACCGGCGCGACGACCTCGGCGGGCGTCCCGGGATTGAGGGCGAGGCCGGTTTTCACGCCGAGCGACCGGACCGTCTGCAGAGTGCGGTGGACGTGCGGCCCGGCCTCCGGGTGGACGGTGAGGATGTCCGCGCCCGCGTCGGCGAACTCGGCGAGATAAGGATCGACCGGCGAGATCATCAGATGGACGTCGAAGGGCTTTTGCGAATGCGGGCGAAGCGCCTTCACCACCGACGGGCCGATCGTGAGGTTCGGCACGAAATGCCCGTCCATCACGTCGACATGGATGTAGTCCGCCCCCGCCGCGTCGACGGCGCGGATTTCGCCGCCGAGGGCGGCGAAATCCGCGGAGAGGATCGACGGGGCGATTTTGACGTCGGGCATGAACGATCGCTAAGGCGCGTCGGGCGGCCTTGTCCAGAAGCGCTTTGCGGCGGGGGCTTCGGTTCGGAGTGAAAACGAAGCGTCGAGAGGGGTGAGGCGCGCTTAGTACGCTGCGGTGACCCGAACCCGCGAGCCGTATTCAACAAGCACTTCCTGACCGGGGGCGGCGACGGGGCGGGGATCGGCCTGCACGACGCCGATGGTGCGGCCGTCGCGCAGTTCGATCAGGTAACGGAACCCGCCCGGCCCCGACCGGGCCGCGTTCTGCTCCGTCGCGGCGCCGAGAACGCCGCCGACGACGGCGCCCACAAGGGCGAGGGGAGCGGAGTTGTCCGAGCGCGCCCCGGCGACCGCGCCGACCGCGCCGCCCGCCAGAGCGCCGGCGGCGACGCCGGAGCCCGGCTCCGACGAGCGCACGTTCGCCGGCTGCACGGCGAGGAGCCGTCCGCGGTAGATGTCGGAGGCGACGCCGACCTCGGACGGTCCGTAGGAATTGCCCGGATACTCCGTCGCGCAGGCGGCGAGCGCCGAGGCGGCGACGGCGAGCGCGGCGAAGCGCACAGGTTTGGCGAAACGCTTGATCATCAGCCCATCCTTTCGATGGGGTCACCAAACCTTCTTAATCCGGCGGAATTCAGGCCGTTATTCGGCGGCCTTCGGAGCGTCCTTCGACCACGCAAACCTTTCGAATACCGAATCCACCGGCGTGTCGAGCAGGTGGTTCGCGTAGTTGGAGATCGTCTTGTGGGCGAGGATCGCGATGAGATCGAAGACGTGACGCTTCTCGAAACCCGCCCCAAGGAAGGCGTCCACGGCTTGATCATCGGCCCAGCCGCGGGTGTCGAGGACTGTCTTCGTGAAGGCGCGCAGGGCGTTCAGCTTGTCGCTCGGATAAGGCGCGCCGGTGCGGGCCGCCTCGATCACGTCGTCTGAGACGCCTTCGGATTTCGCAATGCCCGTATGGGCGGCCATGCAGTAATGGCACTCGTGATAGCGGTTGATTTCAAGCCACGCGACGTTGCGCTCTTCGGGTGTGAACCCCGTTTCCCCAACGGTTTCGCTCAGTTGCTTGTAGGCTTTAAGAGCCGCCGGCGCTTCAGCGAGGCCGGCGTGGAGGTTCGGCACGAAGCCGAACGCTTTCTTGCTGCCTTCGAGCATCTCTTTCGAGGCTTCCGGGGCGCTGTCGATCGTATGGATGGTGAAATCAGTCATGGGTCTCTCCCGTTCGTCGCTGTCGACGTGCGGGAGCTGGACCCCTCGGCCGGGGCGTTCAATTCACGAGGGCGTGTCGCTCGGCGGCGGCGTCCGCTTCACGGGGACAGGCTTCAGGGCAGCCTTTACCCGGCCGGCGGCGAAGACCGTCGCTATCGCGCCGGCGGCGCCGACGAGGAGGCCGGCCATCCACTCGATATCAAGGAGCGCGACGCCCGTCAGGCTGAAGAGCGCAAGGCCGAGGGCGAGAAACCCCCATCGACCGGCGCCTTTCGCCGCGGTCGCGACGGTTCTGGCTGCTCCGACGGGATCTCTGGCGACCGAGACGGCCGTTTTCGCCGTCGCGACGGCGGCGTTCGCTGTGACTCTCGCCGCGGCCCGGGCGGTCTTCAGCGCCTGTCGGGGGCCCATGAGCGCTGCGATCCCGGCGAGGGCTGCTGCGAGAACCGCCCACCACAAGGGCGTTTTCGGTTTCGCAACGGCCGTTTCCTCGGCGTCGGGCTTGTATTCGGCGACGATGGCGGCGGGCGGCGTCGGGTCGGCCGACCAGGACGGGCCGACGGAGCCGGTGAGCGCGACGACGGCGGCGCCGACCAGCAGCGCTGTCCGCCGGGCGCCTTTCGAGGCGCGACGCGCGATGCCTGCGGCGTGCGCCGCGGCCTCCTTGAGACCTGTGCTCATGCGTGAAATATGAGCGCGAAAGCCGCCCTGCGCAATCGCCTACAACTCAACCGATCTTGATGAAGGAGCATTTCATGGAGCGCCGCCCCCTCGGCCGCACCGGCCTCGACGTGCCCGTCCTCTGTCTCGGGACCATGATGTACGGCGATCAGATGGGCCGGGAGGCCGCCTTCGCCCAGATGGACGCCGCCTTCGAGCGCGGGATCGACTTTTTCGACACCGCCGAGATGTACACGATCCCGCCGAAGCGGGAGACGTGGGGCGACAGCGAGCGCATTGTCGGCGCATGGATGAAAGAGCGGGGCGTCCGCGAGAAGATCGTTCTGGCGACCAAGGTCGTCGGCCGGTCGCGGAACTTCCCGTGGATCCGCGATGAAGAGAGCCTTCGCCTGACGCCGGAGCAGATCAAGGCCGCCTGCGAGCTGAACCTTCAGCGTCTGCAGACGGATTATATCGATCTGTACCAGTTGCACTGGTCGGACCGTCTCGTCCCGAGCTTCGGCGGCGAGCTGCGCGGATACCGTCACTACAAGGCGGACTATACGCCGTTCGAGGACATCCTCGGCGCGCTCGACGATCTCGTGACCGCTGGCAAGGTCCGCCATGTCGGGCTGTCGAACGAAACGCCCTGGGGCGTGATGCGATACCTTCACGAGGCGGAGAAACGCGGCCGGCCGCGCGTCGCGTCCGTGCAGAACTGTTACAACCTCCTTAACCGCCTTTATGAATATGGCCTCGCGGAAGTCGGCATGAACGAGGATGTCGGCCTTCTCGCCTATTCGCCCATGGGCCAGGGCGTCCTCTCCGGGAAATATCTCGGCGGCGAGAAGCCGAAAGGCTCGCGCGGCGAGATGTTCGGCCGCCTCGGCCGCTATGAAACGCCGGGCGCCGACGATGCAATTCGCGCCTACGTGCAGATCGCGCAAGATTTCGGCCTCGACCCTTCCGCGATGGCCATGCAGTTCGTCACCACACGGCCCTGGGTGACGACCAACATGTTCGGCGCGTCGAACATGGAGCAACTCGACCTCGTCTTCTCATCCCTTGAGATCGAGTGGACCAAAGAACTCGACGACGCCGTCGCCGCGGTGCATATGCGCGCGCCGAACGTATGTATGTAGGCAGATCGTATATCCGCGTCATACCGGCCGAGCGCAGCGAGAGCCGGGACTGAGGCCTGCAAGGACGGAGTCGGTCGCTCCGGGTCCAGGATAACGGCTTCGCCGTTTCCGGGATGACTTGTGCGGTTTGAGCGGAAAGCAGATATCTACCCCCGCAGCCCCGCCCCCGTCGCCTTCGCCGCCTGCGCGACGATCCGTTCGGAAATTTTCTCGATTTCCTCGTCCGTCAGCGTCCTGTCGCGGGGCTGGAGGGTGACCTCGACGGCGAGGGATTTTTTACCTTCCGGCACGCCTTTTCCGACATAGACGTCGAAGAGGGCGACGTCGGCGATCAGCTGCTTCTCCGCGCCGCGCACAGCCTTGAGGAGCGCCTCGGCCTCGACGCTCGCATCGACCACGAAGGCGAAGTCGCGGGTGAGCGGCAGGAGCGCCGACGCGTCGAGGGCGGGTTTCGTCTTCGTCGCCTTGGCCTTCGGCTGCGGGACGCTCTCGAGGAACACCTCGAAAGCGAGGACCGGTCCGTCCACGTCCATCGTCCTGAGGACGCGGGGGTGCAGCTCGCCGAAGGCGGCTAGCACGTTTTTCGGACCGAGCTGCAGAACGCCGGAGCGGCCGGGGTGGTAGTAGCCCGGCGCGTCGGCTGCGACCTGCAGGTTCGCCGTGTTGGCGCCGATCCCTTCAAGCGCGGCGAGGGCGTCCGCCTTGGCGGTGAAGACGTCGGCGGCGGCGTCCGCACCCGCCCAATGGCGCGGCGGGCGGGAGCGGCGCGCGCCCGTCGCGACGGTCTGCTGACCCGCGGGCGTGTCGTTCGCATACTGCGGGCCCACCTCGAAGAGGGCGATGTCGCCCCGGCCGCGATCTGCGTTCCGCTGCAGGGCGCGGACAAGGCCGGGCAGCGCGGTCGGCCGCATGACGCCGAGATCGGAGGAGATGGGGTTGGCGAGGACCAGCCCCGCGTCCTTCAGCGCGTTCTCCCCGCCGCCGAAAAGCGCGGCGTCCGGAAGATCGCAGAACGACCAGGTGACGGCCTCATGCAGCCCGCGGGCGGCGAGAGCCCGTCGCGCCAGCCGCACGCGGTCCTGCGAAAGCGAATACTTCGGCGTGGCGACGGCCTCGCGCCGCGGCAGGGAGACCGCCTCCATGGCGCCGAAGCCCTTGATGCGCGCGACTTCCTCGACGAGGTCCGCCTTGCCTTCGACATCCGGCCGCCAGGAGGGGACGGAGACGGACCAGCGCTCTCCGCGCGCGACGCCGAAGCCGAGGGCCGTCAGAATGCGGTCGATTTCTTCGTCGGACGCGTCGACGCCGGTGAGGCGCTTCACCTCGCCCGGCGGGAAATCGACGATCTCGCCGGCCTGCGGAACGGCTCCGGCGACGACCACCTCGCTCGCCTCTCCGCCGCAGATGTCGAGGATGAGCTGCGTCGCCAGCTCCAGTCCGGGGATGATGAAGCCCGGATCGACGCCCCGCTCGAAGCGATAGCGCGCATCGGAGACGATGCCGGTCTTCCGGCCGGTTTTCGCCGTGCGCAGAGGATCGAAATAGGCGCTCTCGATGAAGACGTCGGTGGTCGCCTCCGTCGAGCCCGAGTACTCCCCGCCCATGACGCCGCCGAGGCCGAGGACGCGGGCGTCGTCGGCGATGACGCACATGGTCTCGTCGACAGTATACTCCTTGCCGTCGAGCGCCTCGAAGCTCTCGCCCGCTCGTCCGAGGCGGGCTTGGATAACACCGGAGATTTTCGCTGCGTCGTAGACGTGAAGCGGCCGCGCCCGGTCGTAGGAAAGGAAGTTGGTGACGTCGACGAGGGCGTTGATCGGGCGGAGGCCGATGGAAAGGAGCGCCGTCTGCAGCCACGCGGGCGACGGGGCGTTCTTCACGCCGCGAATCACCCGGCCGGCGAAGACGGGGCAGGCGTCCTCCGTCCCCGGCTCGAATTCGAGGGCGATGGTCTGCGGGCAGGGGTAAGCCCCGGCGACCGGCTCCGCGGCGGTGGTGATCAGCGTTCCGAGGCCGGCGGCGGCGAGATCGCGGGCGACGCCGTCGACGCCGTTGGTGTCTGGACGATTAGGCGTCACTTCGAAATCGATCACAGGATCGGCATGCCCCAGCGCCTCGGCGACCGGCTGGCCGACCTCGGCCTCGGCGGGCGCCTCGATGATGCCGTCATGGTCGTCGCCGAGTTCGAGCTCCCGCGCCGAGCACATCATGCCGAAGCTCTCGACGCCGCGGATCTTCGCCTTGGAGAGGGTGAGGTCGATCCCGGGCACGTACGACCCGACCGGCGCGTAGGCGATCTTGATGCCCGCGCGGGCGTTCGGCGCGCCGCAGACGATCTGCTTCTCTCCATCGACGGTTGCGACCTTGCACACGCGCAGCTTGTCCGCATCCGGATGCTGCTCGGCCGCCAGCACCTCACCAATGGTGAAGGCCGCGAGCCGTTCGCGCGGGTCCTCCACCTCCTCGACCTCAAGGCCGACGGCGATCATCGACTCGACGATCTCGTCGAGGCTCGCGGACGTGTCGAGATGGCGCTTCAGCCAGGAGAGGGAGAATTTCATGGGAGCAGGGTCGGTCGGAGGGCGAAAGAGCCCCGGTTCTTAGCGGGTTTTCGGGTCGACGAAACCCCGCGGTCGCCCGAAGGCGCCGGAAATAAAAACGCCCCGGCGTCGCATCCGACGCCGGGGCGCTTCAAACGCCGTGTCGGTTCGGCTTAGCCGCGGCGGCGGGCCGCAAAGCCGAGGCCGAGAAGGCCGAGGCCGAAGAGGCCGATCATGCCCGGCTCGGAGACCGGCTCCACCGGCTTGCCAGCAGAGATGGAGGTCGACTTGTTGGCGGTGTCGTACCAAGACTGATCGTCCGGATTGAAGCCGGTGATCTGCGTCCCGTCCGTTTCGAAGGTGCCGCCGGATTCGGCGATGTGGAACCAGATTCCGACTTTGTCGTCGAAGGCGACGCCGGTCCAGTCGCCGGCCGTGTCGTCCGGGGTCGGCGTGTGGGACTGCACGAGAGAGACGTCGAGATCCGTGAAGGAAACGGTCGTTTCAGAGCCGTTGGTGCTGACGGTCAGGACGTCGGCCCACGACGTGATGAAGTCGCCCGGGCTCTGCCAGGAGTTGCCGTTGTTCTGGCCGGAGTAGTTGTAAGCGTAGACGTCGCCGCCTGTGATGTCGATGTAGAGGAGCGCCAGCTGACCGGCTTCGCCCTTGGGGTTCGGGCCGTCGGAGAGGGCGAGCCAGGCGACGTCGCCGGTCAGGTTGTTCACTGAGAATTCGAAGGAAAGCTCTTCGACCGTGTCGTAGGTCGTGGTGAATTCGGTGATGTCGCCGGCGGCCGACGAACCGCCCGGGTTCGTGACGTTCCATGTGTAAGCGGTGGCGAAGGCCGGAGCGGCGCCCATCATGGCGGCGGCGGCGATGGCGGAAGTCAGAAGACGCATTGTTTTCCCCTAGCGCTGGCCGGCGGGTGTCATCGCCGACCGACAGATTTCAATAACTAATGTTGCGCAGTCTTTATGCCATCCACAAAATATCATGAGAATCAAAGAGTTGTGCGCGAAACGACGGCGTTTGCGTTGCGCTGCGTAAGGGATGCAGCGCTGCAACCGTCAGTTCGTTTTACGGTTCTCACACCATCAAAGCGTCGGCCCTTCGACGGCGCACGCATTGCGGGTCAGCGGCTGAGCCCCGTCGCGAGGTTCGGCTGGTCCGCCGGCGCGAAGCCGTAATGCTCCAGCCAGCGGGCGTCGGCCGCGAAGAAATCGCGGAGATCCGGCAGGCCGTATTTCAGCATGGCGAGACGGTCGACTCCCATGCCGAAGGCGAAGCCCTGGTACTCGTCGGGGTCGAGACCGCAGTTCTTGAGGACGTTCGGGTGGACCATCCCGCAGCCGAGGATCTCCATCCATTTCTCGCCCTGGCCGATGCGCACTTCGTTACCGACGCGCTCATAGCGCACATCCATCTCCGCCGATGGCTCCGTGAACGGAAAGAAGTGCGGGCGCAGGCGCGTCTCGACCGTGTCGACTTCGAAGAACGCCTTTACGAAGTCTTCCAGACACCCCTTCAGGTGGCCCATATGGGTCTCCCGGTCGATGACGAGGCCCTCGATCTGGTGGAACATGGGCGTGTGCGTCTGGTCTGAGTCGCAGCGATAGACGCGTCCCGGCGCGATGACGCGCAAGGGCGGCTTTTCGGCCATCATGGTGCGGATCTGCACCGGGCTCGTATGGGTGCGGAGGACCTTCCGCTCGCCGTTCCGCTCCTCCAGGAAGAAGGTGTCGTGCATGTCCCGCGCCGGGTGGTCGGGCGGGAAGTTGAGGGCCGTGAAGTTGTGGAAATCATCCTCGATGTCAGGGCCCTCTTTGATCTCGAAGCCCATGGCCGCGAAGATCGCGCACGCCTCTTCCATCACCTGCGTCACCGGGTGGATGGAGCCCTTCGCCTGCGGGCGGACGGGCAGCGTCACGTCGACTTTTTCAGACGCCAGCCGCGCGTCGAGGGCTGCGTTTTCGAGGGCCTCGCGTTTCACCTCGATCGCGTTCGCGATCCGCGTTTTGAGCCCGTTGAGCGCCGGCCCCCTCACCTGACGCTCCTCCGGGCTCATCTTGCCGAGCGTCTTCATCCGCTCCGAGACGGATCCCTTCTTGCCGAGGGCTGAGACGCGCACGTCCTCGAGCGCCGCTTCGGAGGCGGCGGCGCCCACCGCGCCCAAGATGTCGGCCTCGAGGGAATGGAGATCGTCTGACATGGTTGGTCCTTTCGGGAGCCGGGATCGCCCGTCGCCCGGCCTCCGTCAAGGCGCGAGGCTAGAGAGCGTCTGCGTTCTCGCGTGAAAAGACGACGTCGAACTGGCGGTCCGGGACCGCGTCGAGGCGTGCGGCGGGCGCCGGATCCGCGTCATCGACATAGTAGCGCCAGTTATAGCGGTTGATGAGGCGGTAGGCTTGGAAGCCCGCCTCGCGGAACCGGCGGACATAGCGTTCCGCCTCCGCGCCGCTGAGCTCGCAGACCACGTCCGGCGCCGTCTTTGCGCCTGCGTAGCGCTCCAGAATGTCGTCGAGGGCCGGCGCTTCGGCCCCCTCGATATCGATCTTGATGAGCCGGAGGCGGTCGATCTCTTCGGGCTCCATAAGATCGAACAGCCGGCCGGCTTCGACCTCGAAGGTGTCCGCTCCTGCCGCCTTGGCGATGTCGCGGCTCTTCTCGATAGTGCTCGCCCCGCGGTTGCCGACGGGTCCGAGGACGATCTCCACCATTCCGGCCTCCCCCGCGATCGCTTTCGGAACGGTGCGGATGAGATCCTCGAAACCGTTCATCCGAACGTTTGCGGCGAGGCGCTCGAAGGTCGGCGGGGCCGCCTCGAAGGCGACGGCCCGGGCGCCCGCTTTCGCGGCGATCAGGGAGTAGTAGCCGATATTGGCGCCGAGATCGGCGAGCACGTCGCCCGGTTTCAGCCGCCGGCGGACGAACGCGGAGATGTTGGGCTCCCAGACCCCGAAATAGAACAGGAAGGACTCGATCTTGTCGCGGGTGTCGCAGAGCGCGACGAGTCCGTCGCCGAACTCCGCCGTCGTCTGAACGCCGCGCGGATTGAGAAAGCGCGACGCGACCCGCCACGCAAGCGGGGTGAAGCGCCGGGTGCGGATCATATCGCGCAGCATGCGCGCTACTCGTTCGTCCAAGGCGGCGCCGCTGTTCGTCGCCATCGGCATAGCACGGACCTTCGGCGCGTTTCGGGCGCGGCGTCGGTTAAGCGAGCGCCGCTTTCGCCTTCTCTACGAACGCCGAGAACGCCGCCGGTTCTTTCACCGCGATGTCGGCGAGGACCTTTCGGTCGACATCGACGCCGGCCTTCGTCAGGCCTTCGATGAAGCGGCCGTAGGTGAGGCCGTTGGCGCGGGCGGCGGCGTTGATCCGTTGGATCCAGAGCGAGCGGAAGGTGCGCTTGCGGGCCTTGCGGTCTCGGTAGGCGTACTGGCCGGCTTTCTCCACCGCCTGATTGGCGGTGCGGAAGGTGTTCTTGCGGCGGCCGTAATACCCTTTCGCGGCCTTGATGACCTTGCGGTGACGGTTGTGGGCGGGGACGCCGCCTTTCACGCGGGACATGGGCGAAACTCCAGTAAATCAGGGAATAGGGAAGAGAGCCGGAGCCGCGCTTAACGCGCGTACGGCATGTACTTCTTCACGATCTTCGCGTCGGCGGCGGCGAGCGTGTCCGTGCCCCGCTTCTGGCGGATCTGCTTCGGCGTCCGCTTGATCATGCCGTGGCGCTTGCCCGACATGCCGGCGACGACCTTGCCTGTTCCCGTCATCTTGAAGCGCTTCTTCGCGCCCGATTTCGTTTTCATTTTGGGCATTTCGCTATCCTTTCACTTGGAAAGAGGACCTCTTTCGAGGCCGCATCAAAGACCGCCAGGGCATACCCAAATGGCCCGGCCGTCCGTCGGGGGAGGCGGGGTTATACGCGAGAAGGCCGGGAGCGCAAGCGGCGCTTGCCCCGCCGCCGTTTCCCCGGGAGGCTGACGCCCGACGCCAACCTCGGGACCTTCCATGCGCTCTCTTTTCTCGCTCGCCGTTTCCGCCATCGCCCTCGCCGCCTCGGCCGCCGCCGCCGACATCACCGTGGTCCACGCCGGCCGGCTGCTCGCCGTTCCGGGCGAGGAGCCGCGCGGCGAGAGCACGGTCGTCATCGCCGACGGCGTCGTCAGCCGCGTTGCGGACGGCTTTCTCGACCCGGACGCGCTTGCGGGCGAGGGCGACGACATCCTCGTCGTCGATCTGAAGGAGATGTTCGTCCTGCCCGGGCTGATCGACGGGCACGTCCACATCACCTTCGAGAACAATCCAAACGGACGCCTGCAGACGGTTCAGCTGTCCGCGCCTGACCGGGCGCTCCTCGGCGCGAACTACGCTCGCGTGACGCTGGAGGCGGGCTTCACCACGGTTCGCGATGTGGGCGCCCGAGAGGAGGAGGCCGTCTTCGCGCTTCGGGATGCGGTCGCAGCCGGCTACGTGCCGGGCCCGCGCATCTTCGCCTCGGGCCAGACCGTCTCGCCGACGGGCGGGCATGCGGACGGAACGCAAGGCTATCGCCCGATGGTCGCGCAGATCCTGGCTTCGGGCGGCGTCTGCGACGGAACCGCCGACTGTCGCCGGGCGGTCCGCGAACGGGTGAAGAACGGCGCCGACCATATCAAGATCACTGCGACCGGCGGCGTTCTCTCCAATACGGCGGCGGGGACGGAGCAGCAGTTCTTCGAGGACGAGCTTGAAGGGATCGTCGAGGCGGCGACCCTCATGGGGCGGAAGGTGACGGCCCACGCCCACGGTGCGGCGGGCATCAAAGCTGCCCTGCGCGCGGGCGTTTCTTCCATCGAACACGGCACCTATCTCGACGACGAGGCGGTGCGTCTTTTCAAGCGCAACGGCGCTTACCTCGTGCCGACGGTGCTCGCCGGCGTGACGGTCGCGGAATGGGCGGCCGACCCCGACACCTTCCTGACGCCGCCCCAGCAGGCGAAGGCCGCCGAAGTCGGCCCGCGCATGCTCGATATGCTGCGGAAGGCCCACGGGGCGGGCGTGAAAATCGCTTTCGGTACGGATTCGGGCGTCTCCGCTCACGGAGAGAACGCCCGCGAATTCGAGCTGATGGTGGAGGCGGGCATGACGCCCGCCGAGGCGATCTACGCGGCGACGATCGCGGGCGCGGACAACATCGGTATGGCGGGAAAGCTCGGCGTCGTCGCTGAAGGCGCCCACGGGGACCTCGTCGCCGTCTACGGCGATCCGCTTCAGGACGTTTCAGAGCTGCGGGACGTCGCGTGGGTGGTGAAAGCCGGAAGCGTGTTGAAACGGCCTTAGCTTTTTCGGCAGCGTCCGCCTTGCGCCCCGGGCGCAAGACGGATCACCGACAGACAGGAATTCAGAACTCGCGGGAAGCGAATGCGACGGTTAATCGGCGAGCGGACCGCGTGGGTCCACGCCGCGCTCCTTTGCTAACCTGCACTCACCAGTCTCAGGGTCACGCGATTCAAGCGTGATTTCAAAATTTGAAACGATCCGCGCATTATCGGTGACTTCGATATTCAGGCTTGTCATTCCCGGCGCGAAAAAAGCGATGTCTGCATTATACTGAACAAGCAGCCGACCATCTTTGTTGTAGGACATCGTAAATCCGTTGTTGGCCATGCTTTCCTCCGGCCTTGGGAAGGAGACGATGCGACCTGCGATTGCATTAGAGGGGGTCACGACTGCTTTTCGCAATCCGTCCTTATCCTTAATGCTGATCCCGACGGAAATGTTATCCGAGTTGGATGCAAAGCAAAAATGCCGCGCGACCGGATAGTTGAGTTGGGGCTCATAGTCTTCTTTCGGACGATAGGCCCGGTCCTGCGTTTCGTACGTAACGCCGGCTTGTACTATGTCGAAAAAGACACGCGTTTCGTTCAGATTCCCTCCCCCAAACGAATCACCTTTCTCCTCAACCGTTTCCAGAGAACTAAAGAGCGCGCAACCGGACAATCCGATGGCTGCGATCAGCAAGACCTGTTTCATATATTCCCCTGTTTTTCTCTCTCAACTCTACGCAGTTTTTTTGATGCGGAGATCACACGTCCATCCGCAACTTTGCGCCGCGAAATACGCATCAACGCCCGCCGCCGCGTTCTTCACCGAGGGCGTCGGTCACGGCGTCGACAGGGTCGAACCCGCGGTCTTCGAGGGCGGCGCCGATCCGAGGCAGACCCGTCGCGAGGACGACGGAGATCACGAGGCCGATGAGGGCCTTCACCGCGTCGTCGCGCACGCCCCGGACGCCCGATACGACGTCCTCAAGCTCAAGGTCGAACCAGGTGGACGCGCCGTCGAGATTGACGAACTGCGCGACGAGACGCCCGACGATCAGGAAGCCGATGATCCCGAGGGAGACGGGGTCTTTCGACTGCAGGTATTCGAGCGAGAGCGGGTTGGAGACACCCTCCGGCGCCGGGAACAGCCAAAAAAAGGAAACGACCGTGAGGAACGGCCAGATCGACCGGAAAACGTAACGGACCGTCGAGATCGCATAGCCCCAGAGCAGGTTCACGAAATCCGCGAACAGACGGCTTGTGCCCTTTTCGCCCTCATGATCGAAATCGAGGTGGCGCAGAACGAACTCCCGGCCGGCGATGAGGCCGAGGAACACCCAGGTCGTCGACATCGGTACGTTGTTCAGCTCCTTGAAGTACCAGAGGATCGTGCCGAACAGGAAATCGATGATGGTCGCCGAGCGGATGTCCGTGACGGCTGTCTTTGAGCGGAGGATTTTCTGCACCGGGCCGCCGGCGTTGGCGAAGGTGATGAAGAGGAAGATGCCGATCGCCGCGATCGCGCCGTAGGCTTCGACCCGGCCCAGCTCGCGCGGCAGGAAGACGAAGATGTTGGCGAAGTCCTGCATCAGCCACTGGCCCCAGAGATAGGCCGTGGTCACCCACTGCAGGAGAACCCCGTACCAGTTGTGCTGGCTTTCTCGGGTCTTGAGAAAGAACCGCTCCGCGGTCGGTGCAACCAGTAGATAAATGAGCCCGCCGACAAGGAACGCGACGCCGTAGCCCGTCAGCGACTTCTCGAGCATCGAGGTGAGGTTTGCGCTGGTCGCAAAGATCGTCAGGACCATGAAGGTCGTGGAGACCGGGATGCCGACCCGCGTCAGGATAAGGAGCGAGAGGGCCGGCACCACGTGGTACCACTGCACTTCCACCTCGGCGTATTTGTCGAGCCGTCCGAAGGCCGGGTCGCCGCCCGAGGTCTCGAAGCCCCAGGCGAAGACGACGACGAGGATCACCGTCGCGAAGGCGAAGAGCGTCGTCCAGTGAAGGCGTTTCGCATTCGAGTTGATGAACGTGCCGAGGGTCTGCAGGGCGTCGTTGCCGACGACCGCGTAGGCGGCGAGCAGAAACCCGATAGCCGCGAAGAGTGAGATATCGCTCATGGTCGCCCCCGGCGTTCCAACGCACTGACGTTGTCGTACCCCCACAATCTCAGTGACGCAGAGCTATGACGCTTTGATGACTGCGCGCCCCGCCGAGACGAGCCGCCGCGGCTCGCCGAAATAGGGCGGTGCGCGCGACTAAACGAGTTCGGCGTCGGTCATCACCTCGACAAGCGCCGGGCCCGCATGAGCGATCGCCTTCTGGAGCGCGGGTTTCAGGTCCTCGCGGCTCTCGACCTTGATCCCGAGCCCGCCGCAGTCCTCCGCGAACTTTGCGAAGGAGGGGTTGGAGAGGGCCGTCTGCCAGACGGGCCATTCGCCGGAGCGCTGCTCTTTCGTGATTTTCCCGAGCTCTGAATTGTTCATCACCACGTGGGTGAGATCCATCCCGTAGAGGACGGCGGTGTTGAACTCCATCGCGTACTGGCCGAAGCCGCCGTCGCCGGAGACCGAAACGACCTTCCGGCCGGCGTATTCTTCAAAGTCCTGCGTCGCCGCCCAGGCGCCCATGGCCGCCGGGAACGCGAAGCCGATGGAGCCGAGATAGCCGGACATGAGGATGCGCTGGCGCTTCGGCTCGAAATAGCGCCCGAACGAATAGGTGTTGTTGCCGACGTCCACTGGCATGATCGCGTCGGCGGGGACGACCTGCGTCATCGCGTCGAACAGCGCGGCGGCCGACAGCCCGCGCCCGCGGTCCTCTGTGAGGCGCTTTTCTTTCTCCTGGCGCCAGATCGCCCAGCGCTCTGCTATCTCCGCCCGCTGATCGGTCGCCCCGACGCGGGAGAGATTGGCGTTCAGAAGCTGCGCCGACACGCCGATCTCGCCCCAGACGGGGACCGCGACCGGGTGCGTCTTGCCGAGATGCATGCGGTCGAAATCGATCTGCACGATGGGTTTCGACGGCTCGACGCCCGTGTGGTGCGAGAACGACGCCCCCATCGCGATGATGAGATCGCACTCGTTCATGAACCAGGAGGCGATGGGCGTGCCCGAACGACCGAGGACGCCGGCCGCGTGCGGATGGCCGTCGGGGATCTGGCCCTTGCCCTTGAAAGTCGTCAGCACCGGGCATTTCAGTTTTTCGGCGAGCTTGACGATGTCGTCCATGGCCTCCCGCGCGCCGTAGCCGACGATGAGGATCGGTCGTTTCGCCTTCGAGACGGCGTCGAGGGCTCGTCTCAAATCCTCGTCCGGCGGCGCGATCTTGATGGAGGAGAGCCGGCCTCCGGGCTTTCCGGGCTTCATGTCGGGGACCGCGAGCGTCTGGGTGTCGTCGGGGAAGATGAGGTGGGCGACGTCGCGCTCGACCAGCGCCGTCTTCATGGCGAGGTTCGCAAGCTCGGCGTAGTTGGAGGAGTGGAGCACCGATTGGGAGAACGCCGCGACCGGCGCGAAGGCGGCGGCGAGGTCGATGTCCTGAAAGGCGAAGGGACCGAACACTTGCACCTGCACCTGGCCGGTGCACGCGACGACGGGCGCCCGGTCGACCTTCGCGTCCCAGAGCCCTGTCAGCATGTTGGTGGAGCCCGGGCCCGCGATCGCCATGCAGGCGGCGGGCTTGCCCGTCAGCTTTCCGTAGGCGGAGGCGGCGAAGGAGGCCGCGCCTTCATGTCGGATGCCGATATAGGAGATCTCGCCAGCCTCCTCTCGCAGGCGGAAGGCGTCGGCGAGGCCGAGATTGGAGTGGCCCACCATGCCGAAGACGCGTTTCAGGCCCCAGTTGACGAATGTCTTGGCGATAACGTCCGTAGATGTCTGGACGTGCGCTGCTTCCCGCGGGACGCCGATATAGACGTAGCCGTCGGCGCGGACCTCGACGGGATAGGTCTCCTGCCCTGTATCCTCGTGGCCGCCGGGCGGTTTGCCGGTCAGCGGGTCGAAATCCCAGCCGTGCCAGGGGCAGCGGAGCCAGCATTGTCCGCCCTCGCCCTTTTCAATGGAGCCTTCGCCGAGGGGGCCGCCCTGGTGGGGGCAGCGGTTGTCCATAGCCGTCCACTGGCCGTCGAAATGGACGAGGGCGATGGTCTTCACGCCCGCCGTCACGGAGGAGACCCGGCCCTCCGGCAGGTCGGCCGCCTTCAGCACCTTGTGCCATTCAAGCCCGTCGCGGTTCGCCATCCTCATCTCCCCTTTGAGGGGCGCCGCGGCGCCCGCCTTTTTCGCTTTGTGTTCGGACGCGTCCCGTCCGCCGCCGAACCATTTTGAAAACCAGCCCATCATCGCCCCCGGAGCGCGCCTGTCGAGGGGACGCTAGCGAAGCCCTCTTCATGCGGGAACGCCGCCGCTGATCACATTCGCCTCACGAACGCGGAAGCCGGGGTGGACGCCGGGCGCTGTACGCTCGAATGTGCGCGAAGTCGCCTAGGGGGGCCTTAATGAAAGAAAAGTGGGTCGAGGTCGTGGACTGGAAGTCCCTCAAAGACCGCGCGCCGAGCTACGCCCTCGTCGCCGGCGTCGATCTCGTCGTCGTTCGCTATGACGACGAAGTCTCGGTCCTCTATGGGCGATGCTTGCACCGCGGGGCGCTGCTCGCCGACGGCCGCATTGAGGGCGAGAACCTCATCTGCTCCCTGCACAACTGGGACTATCGCTACGACACCGGGATCAGCGCTTACAACAATGACGAGGCGCTGCATAAGTTCGGGGCCGTCGTGAAGAAGGGCAAAGTTTTCGTCAACGAGACGGAGATCGCGGCGTGGGCGGAAGACCACCCCCAGCCCTTCGACCGCGACGCCTATCAGGGCCTTTACGCCGACACCCATCCGGAGGCGGAGGAGCCCTTCGTCGGCCAGATCCAGGAGCTCGCGAAGAACGGCCTCAAGAACGTCGGCCACCACGGCGCTGTCTCCGCCATGGGCGTCTCCCGGGAAGACCTGCCGAAATGGTCCGACATCCAGATCGTCACCGCCCAGCTGCACCGCGTTCCGCTGCTCGATGAGGAGTTTGTCGGGACGGACACGGTGATCGGCAAGCGGGCGAAGAAACCCCTGAAGCTCGAAATCCCTCTGTTCGTTTCGGATATGAGCTTCGGCGCCCTTTCGCGGGAGGCGAAGATCGCCCTCGCCAAGGGCGCCGAGATGGCGGGAACCGGCATCTGTTCCGGCGAAGGCGGCTCCCTCGACGACGAGCGCCATGCGAACTCCCGCTATTTCTACGAACTCGCCTCGGCGAAATTCGGCTTCTCCTGGGAGAAAGTGCGCGAGGCGAAGGCCTTCCACTTCAAAGGCGGTCAGGGCGCGAAGACCGGCACCGGCGGCCACCTGCCGGGCGCCAAGGTGACGGAGGAGATCGCCGACGTGCGCGGCCTGAAACCCGGCCAGGACGCCATCTCGCCGTCGCGCTTTCCCGAATGGACGAGCCCGGAGCACTTCAAAGAATGCGCCGCTCAGGTGCGCGCAGAGACGGGCGGCGTTCCCGTCGGCTTCAAGCTCTCCGCCCAGAACATCGAAAAAGACATCGACGCCGCGCTGGAGATCGGCTGCGACTACATCATCCTCGACGGCCGGGGCGGCGGCACGGGGGCTGCGCCCCTTATCTTCCGGGACAACATCTCCGTGCCGACGATCCCGGCCCTCGCCCGCGCCCGTCGCCACCTCGACCGGACCCAGCCCGATGTGACGCTGGTCATCACGGGCGGCCTCCGCCTGCCGGAGGATTTCGTGAAGGCGCTGGCGTTGGGCGCCGACGCGATCGCCGTCTCCAACGCCGCCATGCAGGCGATCGGCTGCCTCGGCATGCGCGCCTGCCACACCAACAGGTGCCCGGTCGGCATCGCCACCATGGACCCGCATTTCCGCGCGCGCCTCGAAATCGAAAAAGGCGCCAAACAACTCGCCACCTATTTCGAAGCCGCCGTCCACCTCATGCAGGTCCTCGCCCGTGCCTGCGGCCGTCGCCACGTCTCCGAATTTCAGCTCGAGGACCTCACGACCTTCAAGCGCGAAATGGCGGAGCTCGCGGGCGTGCCGTTCGGGGGCGTGGGAGGCTGATTTCCAACGCGTCCGTCCTTCGTGACGCGGCTTCGCCGCTCCTAAGGACGAAGGTCTGCGCTGTCTTCGTCCTGAGGAGCCCGCCCCTTCGAGACGCCGCCTCGCGGCGGCTCTTCAGGATGATGGGCGGGCGTCGCGAAGGACGGCGGCGGGAGCGCCATCGGCGAAAACGTGATCGCGGGCCGGGCTGACCTCGCCATGAGGCTCGCCTACGCTCGCCGAGAGAAGGTTTAATGGGGGACCGATGAGCGAGGCGCTGGCGGGGGCGATTTTGACTGGGCTGGGGGCGTACTTCGCCGTCGGCGCGGTGATCGCGCTCCTTTTTCTGACATTCGGCGTCGGGGCGAAGGACAAGGCCGCGAAGGGCGCCTCGATCTTCTTCCGCCCAATGATTTTTCTCGGCTGCGTTGGTCTATGGCCGTATGTCCTGGTGCGCTGGCTGTTCGGCCCGGCGATTAACCATCCGCACCTGGATGAAGGAGGCGAGGCGTGAAGCGTCTCCACCGCCGCGCGCATCTTCTCATGTGGCTGATCCTCGGCCCGGCGGCCTTCGCGACGGTGGTCGTCGCCGCGACGTCCCTGCAGCCGAGCGCGACGACGGTTGAGGCCCTGCCGCAAATTCTCGAAGGGTCGCGTTGATGGGTCACCAGTACAAAGCCGTCCAATGGAACGGCAACAAGATCGTCTACGACCTTGTCGTCCTCGGCGGGCTTGCGGTTTTCCTCGCCGTCTTCGTCCTCATTGGCCTCGCGCCGCATCCAGAGACGGGGAACACCGCCGACCCGGTGGTGTTGATGATCCGCGCCCTCGGCTCGGCGGCCTTCCTGATGCTGACGGTGATCCTCATCATCGGCCCGATGGCGCGGATCTCGCCGCGCTGGAAGCCGGCGCTATATAACCGCCGCCATTTCGGGGTGCTGACGTTCATCGTCGCCGCCGCCCATTTCGGCCTCGCGACCCTCTGGTATCATGGGGGCGGCGGGCTCAATCCGCTCCTCTCTATCTTCATCTCCAACACCCCGGGCGACCCGTTCCCGGGCTTCCCGTTCGAGGTGTTCGGCTTCATCGCCTTCCTCATCCTCTTCCTGATGGCGGCGACGAGCCATGATTTCTGGCTCAACAACCTGTCCGCCCCCGTCTGGAAAGCGCTCCACATGGGCGTCTACGTCGCCTTCGCCCTGCTCGCAGCGCACATCTCGCTCGGCGCCCTGCTGACGGAGAAATCCGCCGCCTATCCCGTGATCGTCGGGTTCGCCGTGGCTCTGGTGGCGGGGCTTCATCTTTATACGGGGCTGCAGGAGTGGGGCCGGGACAACCGCATGAAGCGCGCCGACCGCTCCGGCTGGATGGATATCTGTGCGCCGGAGGACATCCCCGAGGACCGCGCCGTCATCGCGCCGCTGCCAAAGGGCGACCGGGTCGCCGTCTTTCGCTATGAGGGCAAGGTGAGCGCCGTCGCGAACGCCTGCCGCCACCAGAACGGGCCCCTCGGGGAAGGTCGTATCGTCGATGGCTGCGTGACCTGCCCCTGGCACGGCTGGCAGTACCGCCCGGAGGACGGCGTCTCCCCGCCGCCGTTTACGGAGAAAATCGCCACCTACAACGTTGCGATCGAAGGGGGCCGGGTGCTGGTCGATCCGAAGGCGAACCCGCCAGGAACCCGCGTCGAGCCCGCCCGGATCCCTGAGGCGAAACCCGCCGTCGCCGGAGGATTGCTCAGATGACCAAAACCATCGGCCTCGAAACCGGCGCTTACATCGCCGGCGATACGCGCGAAGACGAGATGTTCGTCGGCTGGGCCGGGGCGCCGGGCGTCGATCGGCGCTTTCTTCTCTGGTCGACGCCCCTCGCCCTCGCCGCCGTCGGCGGCATCGGCTACGCCGTCGCGTCGGAGCTGGACGATCCGGGCGCGGGCGTCTGGGACACGGCGACCACCCACGAGGTCGACGGCGTCCTCGCCATGGACCCCTATCCTGTTCTGCGCACGCCCGACGCTTCGGCCCCCGGGGGCGTGCGCACGCTCCTCGTCATGCGCGAGCAGAAATGCTCCAGGACCCTCGATTTCGCCGGTCGCACGGGCCGCCCCGTGCGCGCCGCCGGCAACCGCATCCAGCGGAAAAACCGTGTCGCGCTCGAAGTGCCCCTCCTCAAATACGACTGGATCTCGGAGCCGCCCGCCGGCTTCGACGCCGGCGCCGCGCTGCAGCCGCCGACTCCCGAACCCCTCGGCCGCGCGACGCTCCGCGGCATGATCATGGATTCCAAGTGCTTCTTCGGCGTCATGAAGCCTGCTCGCGGCAAGACCCATAAGGCGTGCGCGGCGCTCTGTATTCGCGGCGGCATTCCGCCGACCTTCTGGGTGCGGACCGAAGAGGGCGCCGAGAGCCTGCTGCTTATGACCACCGCCGCCGGCGATGCGCACGGGGAGGATATCCTGCCCCTCGTCGCCGACCCGGTGGAGGCCGCAGGAGAGATCGTCCGCGTCGGCGATCTCCTGCACTTCCGCGCCGATGCGGGCGCCTATCGCCCGATCTAACGCCCGCCTTCGAGCACGGCGCCGTCGATGAACGGGATCACCTCCCCGTCGATCACGTTCGGATCGCCGACGCCGGTCGCGAGACGGTCGGCCGTCGACGTCGAGCTCGGGAAGAGAGCGGCGTCGACATCGCGCCAGTCGACGATCTTGAAGTTCTGATAGTTTCCGGCGGGCGAATTGCGCCCGTCCTGCACGACCAGCATTCCCTTCGGATAGTCCTCGCCGAGGGCGATGGATGTCGCCTCGACGCCGTCCGTGTCCTGAGCGCCGTCGACGCCGAAGGCGACATTGTCGACGATGCGGAACTGGGCGAGCGCTTTGTGCGGCTCATACCGGTCGTAGACGTTGAAAGCGTTGTTTCCCTGGGACGAGGCGATGAGATAGCCGCCCTGCCGGGTGCGGTAGATCGCAAGGCCCTCGACATCGGCGCGCAGCCCGTTCTCGCCGGTTCTGGCGATCAGCTTCGGCTCGATGACGCCGCCGTTGGTGAAGCCGATCTTCCAGATCCCGCGGCTCTCCTCGCCTACATAAAGCGCCTCGGCCTGATCGTCGAAAACGCAGCCTTCCGTCTTTGTCTTGAACTTCAGTCGGCCAAGGAACTGGACGTTCGCGCCCGCGGGGCCGATTTCGGCGATGCGAAACATCCGCACCGCGCCTGTTTCATGGGTGACGAAAACGAGGACCGCCGTGCGGAAGCGGCCCATGCAGACGCCGTAGGGGAGGCTCTCGCCGACCGCGAAGGGGCCGAGCTCTTTCAGCCGGCCGTCTTCCTCCACCTGTAAGAGCTCCACCGTCTCGCGCGAGCGGTTGGAGGCTGCGACCAGGTCTCCCGTCCACCCGCCGACCGTCAGCCACTGGCGGAGGTCAACGTTGTTGATCCGGCCCATGGGGAGCGACTGCACCTGCACGCCGTTGAGGGCGTAGACGTAAAGGCCGTTCTGCTTGTCGGTGCCGATAATCCGGCTCGCCCCGCGGTTTTTGAGATTCACCCAGATCGCCGGATCGTCCGCCGCGTCGTCGTCCGAGGGGACGGGCTGGGTTTCGGCGCGCGGAATGACGTCGCCGCGCTTCGCCGCCTCCAGGGGGATTTTCACCTTCGAAACCCCGCAGCCCGCGAGGCCGGCGGCCGCGAGCGCGAGACACAGGATCGACAATCGGTTCGGCATCGACATCCCCTCGGGTCTTCCGCCGTTTACAAAAAAGCGCCGCCAGCATCGACCGACGGCGCGCGATAATCAACGTCGCGCCCGGCCGGGGCGAACCCCCGCCGGGCGCGACAGCTTTAGAATTTGTACTGCAGGCCGAACTGCACCGCCCAGCCGTATTCCTCGAACTGGTTGAGGCGATCGCGATCCCCGAAACGCGAGACCGCCTGGAACGGCTCGTCGTTTAGGTTCGTGCCTTTGAAATAGGCCGAGAACTGGTCGGTGATCCGCACGGCGCCCTGCACGTCGAGCTGCAGCTGGTCGAGGACCACCCGGTCGATCCCTTCGCCGGCCCCATCGACGACGTCAATGTACTCGTCGCGGTAGGAGAGGGCCGCGCGGAGGTCGAACCGGCCCTTGTCGTAGCCGACGATCAGGTTGCCGATCTGCTCTGATTGTTCGGGCAGCGCGATCCTCCGCGAGGAGCCGTCCGCATTCGTGACGGTCGCTTCGCTGTCTACAAAAGTGTAGTTGGCCGACAGAAGGAGCCCGTCGAAGGGCGCCGGCAGCATGGAGAAGGTCTGCTGGTACCCGATTTCGAAGCCGAGAATTTCGGCGTCGTCGAGGTTCACCGCCTGCACCAGCTCGTCGAAGACGAGACCGTTGAACGTGATGTCCTCGAACGCGCGAACGGCGATGAAGTTTTCGACCGACTTGTAGAAAACGCCGGCCGAGAACGCCGACTCCGGAGCGAAGTACCACTCAAAGGACCCATCGATGTTGTGCGCCTGCTGACGGTCGAGATCCGGGTTGCCAACCGCCGCTTCACGCTCGTCGTCTTCGTCGATGGCAAGCTCGGCGATCGGCGCGGCGTCCGAGATGTTCGGCCGCACGATAGACGCGTAGTACGCCGCCCGCAGAATTACGTCGTTCGCCGCCTCAAACCGGAGATTGATGCTGGGTAGGACGTCCGTATAGGACTGGTCCGCCGATGTCGGGCCCGCAAGGACGACATCGTCGAGCGCAGCGCCGGTCGTCGGGTCTATGTCCGCCGTCGAGCCGATCAGGAACTGCGGAAACACGTCGAGCGGCGCGCCGCCGCCCTCTTCCAGCTCGACGACCTGCGTCGCGTCGGCTTCGAAATCCGTCGCCTCCACGCGGACGCCTGCGACGACGCGCAGGTCGTCGAAGTCGGCGCTCGCCATCACGTAGCCGGCGATAATGTCCTCGGTCGCGTCATAGTCCTCGACCGTCGAGGCGATCGCGGAATCGAAGTCGTTGAATTCAAACTCCGTCGTGCGGTTCGCGAAAAGCGAACGCAGGCCGCCCGGATTGATGCCCGGGCCGAAGCTGTCGAGTTCGTAGTCGAGCGCCGTGGCGAAGCCTGCAAGCGTGGTCGTCTCGTCGCCGTCGAAAACGTCGACTTCAACGTCCACGGATTTCTCGCGGAAGCGGCCTTTGAAGCCCGCCTTCACGAAGCCCGGGGCGCCCAAGATATCGGTGTCGTACTGAGCGTCGAAGGTGACGGCGAATTCATCGTCCTCACTGATCCCGTTGACCACCTCGGCGCCGTTCAGGGCGAAGAGATCAGGGTTTGAGAAAGCCGCTGCGGAGGCGGGTTGAGCAAGCGAAAGGCGCGGAAGCTCCGGGTCCGTCAGAACAACGCCGAACTGGCCGGCCGTCGCCGGCTCGTCGCCGTCGAATATCGGATCGGTATCGGCGCTCGCCCGGAAGTCTGTGTCCAGCCGGTTGGGTTCCTCTTCTTCCGCGTGGCTGTAGGCGGCCGACCATTCGAGGGTCAGCGCGTCCCTGGCGTACTCGCCGCCGCCGACGAGCGAGAAGATCTGCTGGGTTTCCAGCCGGTCCTTCAAGTCGCGGTCGATCTCGATGCCGGCGACGCTCGCAGCGTTGGGCCGAACGACGACGGAGTCGTCGAATTCGCCGAGCTTGTATTCGATACGAGTCCGGAACTCCTGATCGGAGAAGTCCGAGAACAGCGTCCGCAGATAGACCCGGTAGCTGTCGGTCATCTGATAATCGAGGTTGAGAGCCGCCGAAAAGCGCTCGCGCTCAATCTGATAGTCGCGCAACTCAAGCTCCGCCGGGACGTCGTTCCCGGAAGCGCCTCCGAAGTACTCGCCGCCGTCGACCTCGATGTTCTCCGAGCCGAAATCACGGCGGCGGTAGGAAAGAGAGCCCGCAACGCCGAAGCGGCCGTCCATGAAAGTATTCGCCGCAGCGACGGAGGCTTCCTCGCCGAACTCGTCGACCTGGTCTGTGTAATTGCCGCCGAGTTTCGCGCGCAGATAAACGCCGTCGTAGTCGAAGGCCGACAGTGATTTGATCTCGATCGAGCCGCCGATCGCGTCCGCGTCCATGTCGGGCCGCAGCGATTTGGTGATTGTGATGGAGTCCAGAATATCGGAGTCGATCACGTCAAGCGCGACGGCGCGGGTGCCGCCTTCCGGCGACGGGACGCGGACGCCGTTGATGGTGACGGAGTTCAGCCCCGGCGCGGCGCCGCGGATCGAGACGAAGCGGCCCTCGCCCTGGTCGTTCAGGACCTGGACGCCGACGGCGCGGCGGGCGGCCTCGGCGACGTTCTGGTCCGGCAGGGAGCCGATGGCGTCGGACGAGAGGACGGTGATGAGGTTGTCGGAAGCGCGCTGCTGGTTCAGCGCCGCGGCGAGGGCGCCGCGCTGGCCGACGACGAGGATGTTGTCGACCACCGCGACATCGTCGCCGAGATTGATGTCGACGGTCGCCGTGTCGTCGTCGCTTGAAAGCGTCGCGGTGGTCTCGACCGTATCGGCGCCGAGATAAGACACCGACAGGGTGTAGGTCCCGGCGTCGAGGCCTGCGACGCGGAACGAGCCGTCGCGACCGGTCGCGACTTTGCGGCCCGTCTCCAGGACGGTGACGATCGCGCCGTCGAGAGAGACGACGCCGCCTGACGCGCTGACGCGGCCCTTGATTTCACCGGCGTCCGCCGCGGCGGCGAGGGCGAGGAAAGACGCCGCGGAGAGCGCGGCGGTGCGAATCACGGTCATGAGGACCCCCCTTAAGAAAACGTGAATGACATCTTCGTGATGCGCCTCATGCGTGTCGTTTCGGTGATGGTTCAATGAAGGTCCGGTGACGACCTCTGGGAAAGTCGTCTTGAGACGACGCCCCGCGACTTCTCCGCAAAAGGCCCTATGTACCGCTCCGACGACGCCGAGGGCGCGCCGGGTGGCGGCGTGCGAGGGACGGGCGACGTGAGGATGGATAAAATGAGCGCCGACGCATCGGACAGCGGCCCGGACGACGGGTCTTTCGCGCCGCCGGACCACCCGGCGATCCCGCCGCGCCGTGTCGGCGTGCTGCTCGTCAATCTCGGCACGCCCGACGCGGCTGAGCCGAAGGCCGTGCGCCGGTATCTGAAGGAGTTTCTCTCCGACCGGCGGGTCATCGACTACCCGAAAGCGCTATGGGCGCCGATCCTCCATGGGATCATCCTCAACACCCGGCCGGCGAAGACCGCGAAGGCTTACGCCTCGATCTGGATGGAAGACGAAAACGCGTCGCCGCTCGCCTACTATACGCAGCGGCATAGCGATCTGCTGGCGGAGCGTCTCGGCGGCGCGGCGGTGGTCGACTACGCCATGCGCTACGGCAATCCGTCGATCAAGAGCCGCCTCCGGGCGCTTCAGGAAAAAGGATGCGACCGCATCCTGATCGTCCCGCTTTACCCTCAGTATTCGGCGACGACGACGGCGACGGTGTGCGACGCAGCTTTCGACGCTTTGAAAGAATTGCGCTGGACGCCGGCCGTGCGCATCGCGCCGCCCTTCCATGACGAGATGCGCTATATCAAAGCTCTCGGCGAGAGCGTGCGGCGCGCTTTTGCGAAAGCGGGAAGTCTGCCGGAGCGCGTCGTCATTTCCTTTCACGGACTGCCGGAGCGCTATTTCCTTGAGGGCGATCCCTATCACTGCCACTGCCAGAAGACCGCGCGGCTCCTCCGCGAGGAAATGGGGTGGACGAAGGATTACGCGCCGATCACCTTCCAGTCGAAGTTCGGCCCCGAAACCTGGCTCGGACCGGCGACGGACGCGACTTTGCACAGGTTCGCCGATGAGGGCGTGAAGGACGTCGCCGTCATCACGCCTGGCTTCGTTGCTGACTGCATCGAAACGCTGGAGGAGATCGGCATCGCGGCGAAGGAGGATTTCGTCGAGGCGGGCGGGCGCTCGCTTCTTCAGATCCCGTGCCTCAACGACGCGCGCGAGGCGATTGATCTCTATGAGACGATCGTCCGCCGTGAGCTGTCTGGCTGGGCGACGCCGGTGACGACGCCGGCCGAATAGGCCCGCTATTCGTGCAGGTTTTCTACTCGCCGGACTTCAACCTCGACCTTCCGGACGGCCATCGGTTTCCGGGCGGCAAGTATGCGCTTCTGAAGAACCGCCTGCTGACGGACGGCGTCTTGCAGAAGGCGGAGTTGTTCGTCTCGCCTCAAGCGAGCCGCGATGACCTACTTCACGCCCATGACGCCGCCTACATCGACGCGATCGAGACCGGCGATGTCGATCGAGGCGTGATGCGACGCATCGGCTTTCCCTGGTCGCCCGCCCTTGCACGCCGCTCCCGCGTATCCGTCGGCGGCGCTCTCGCTGCTGCGGATGCGGCGCTGGACGAGGGAATCGCCGGCCAACTGGCGGGCGGCACCCATCATGCGCACCGGGCGTTCGGGGCCGGGTACTGTGTTTTCAATGATCACGCCGTCGTCGCCCTGAAGGCGCTCGCCCTCGGTCGCGCGCGGCGGGTCGCCGTTATCGATCTCGACGTCCATCAGGGCGACGGCAACGCGGCGATCCTCGGCGAGCGGGACGATGTTTTCGTCGTCTCACTACACGGAGAGAAGAACTTCCCGTTCCGAAAACAGACCTCTCACCTCGATATCGGCCTTCCCGACGGAACCGGCGACGCGGACTACCTCGCCGTCCTGCGCGACGCCCTGCCGGAAGTCTTCGCGTTCGCGCCGGATCTTGTTCTTTACCAGGCGGGCGTCGATCCATTGAAAGAAGACAAGCTCGGTCGGCTGGAACTCACCTATAACGGCCTCATGGCGCGGGACAGGCTCGTTCTCTCCGCATGCAGACGGCGCGGAATTCCGGTCTCCATGGCGATCGGCGGAGGGTACGCTGATCCGATTGAGGCGTCGGTCGAGGCCTACGCCAACACGTACCGTGTGGCGAAAGAGGTGTACGGCGTCTGACGTTTGACACTCACCGGCCGTCCTTCGCGACGCCCGCTTTGCGGGCTCCTCAGGACGAAGACCGCGCCGACGTCTGCAGGATGAGGCGGCGTCGCGAGGGTCGGCCTTAGCGCAGCAACCCCAGAAGATACTCCCCGTACCCGCTTTTTCGGAGCGGCTCGGCGATCTCCGCGAGCCGCGCAGCGTCGATCCAGCCCTGGCGGTAGGCGACCTCTTCGGGGCAGCCGATTTTCAGGCCCTGGCGGTTTTCCACGGCCTCGACATAGGCGGAAGCCTGGCTCATGGCGTCGTGGGTGCCCGTATCGAGCCAGGCGTAGCCGCGACCGAGGAGACGGACGGACAAAGCATCGTCCTCCAGGTACATCGCGTTCAGCGAGGTGATCTCAAGCTCGCCGCGGGCCGACGGCTTCACGCGCTTCGCTCGCTCGCAGACCGTTCCGTCATAGAAGTAAAGTCCGGTCACCGCATAATGGGATTTCGGCTGCGCCGGCTTCTCTTCGAGCGACAGAACCCGCCCCTCGCTGTCGAATTCGACGACGCCGTAACGCTCCGGGTCCTGCACGCGGTAGCCGAAGACGACGGCCCCTTCGCGGGTCGCAGCGGCTGCGCGAAGCTCTTCCGTCAGCCCGTGGCCGAAGAAGATGTTGTCTCCGAGAACGAGCGCGCAGGGTTCACCGGCGATGAAGCCTTCGCCGATGGTGAAGGCCTGGGCGAGTCCGTCCGGGCTCGGTTGCTCCGCATACGAGAGGGAAACGCCGAAATCCGATCCGTCGCCGAGCAGGCGCTCGAACACCTCGCAGTCGTGGGGCGTCGTGATGATGAGGATGTCCCGGATCCCGGCGAGCATGAGCACGCTCAAGGGATAATAGATCATCGGCTTGTCGTGGATCGGCAGCAGCTGCTTGCACACCGCTTTGGTGACGGGATAAAGCCGCGTCCCTGATCCGCCAGCGAGTATGACTCCCTTCATCGCTCGCTCCTCACGCAGCCATCTGCAGGCGGACGACATCGCGCTTCAGCGCCGCACGCCAGTCGGCTGGTTCGACGTCGAACGTCGCGCCGATCTTCGCGCAGTCAAGAACGGACCAGGCGGGCCTGCGCGCCGGCGTCGGATAATCCGCCGTCGTTATCGCCTCGACCTGTGTCGAAAGTGCGCCGGCGGCGAACGTCTCCTGCGCAAGGCCGGCCCATGTCGTCGGCGCATCGCCGCAGAAATGATAGACGCCAGCGACCGCCGCCCTCTCCGAAAAAAGAACCGGCGCGACGGCGAGGATCGCCTCGGCGATGGCGGAGGCCGGGGTCGGCGCGCCTGTCTGGTCGTCGACGACGCGCACGGCGTCTCGCTCGTCGGCGAGCCGCAGCATGGTCTTCACGAAGTTCCGGCCGAAGGGTGAGAACACCCACGCGGTGCGCAGAACGACGGCGGCGACGCCGGAGGCGCGGACGGCCTCTTCACCTGCGAGTTTCGTCGCTCCGTAGACGCCGAGCGGGTTCGTCGCATCGGTTTCGGCGTAGGGCGCGGAGGCCGCGCCGTCAAAGACAAAGTCCGTGGAGAGATGGATAAGCGGCGTCTCCCGCGTCGCGCAGGCGTTCGCAATGACGCCCGGCGCGTGGGCGTTGACCGCGAAGGCGGTCTCGCTATCCGCTTCGGCCGCATCCACGGCCGTATAGGCCGCCGCATTTACGACAAGGTCCGGAGCGTAGCCGTAGACCGCCTCACGGAGGGCGTCCGGTTGCGTGAGATCGGCCTCGGCGCGCGGCAGGGCCACGAGATCGATCTCCCCGCGCCGACGGGCGCATGCCTCGATCATGGAGGCGGAGACCTGACCTGTGCGTCCGAACATCAGGATGCGCATCGGATCAGCCCGTCTTCAGCCCGAGGCGGTCGCCGGAGAAACCGCGCCGGCGGATCGCCTCCCACCAGCCGCGATTCTCGAGATACCACGCGACGGTGCGGCGAAGGCCGTCGTCGAGCGACATGGCGGGCGACCAGCCGAGCTCCCGCCTGATCTTCGTGGCGTCGATCGCGTAACGCGCGTCATGGCCGGGGCGGTCGGTCACGAACGTGATGAGGTCCGCATACGGCTTGCCGTCTGCGGCAGGCGTCAGATCGTCCATGATCGTGCAGATGGTCCGCACCAGATCGACATTGCGCCGCTCTTCGTCGCCGCCGATGTTGTAAGTCTCGCCGAGCCGGCCTTTCCCGAGCACGAGAAGCAGGGCTTCGGCGTGGTCCTCCACATAGAGCCAGTCGCGCACGTTTTCTCCGGCGCCGTAGACGGGGATCGGCTTCCCCTCGAGGGCGTTCAGGATGACGACCGGGATCAGTTTTTCCGGGAACTGACAGGGGCCGTAATTGTTAGAGCAGTTGGTGGTGACGACGGGCAGCCCGTAGGTCTCGCCCCAGGCGCGCACCAGAAAGTCCGACGAGGCTTTAGAGGCTGAATAGGGCGAGTTCGGCTGATAGGGCGTGTCCTCGCGGAATTTTCCGGTCGGGCCGAGAGAGCCGTAAACCTCGTCCGTCGAGATATGGTGAAAGCGGAACGCTCCGCGCTCTTCTTCAGAAAGCGCTTCGAAATAGCGCCGCGTTTCCTGCAGCAGAACATATGTTCCGACGACGTTGGTTTCGATAAAGGCGCCTGGGCCGTCGATGGAGCGATCGACATGGCTCTCGGCGGCGAGGTGCATGATCGCCGTCGGCCGGGTCTCGGCGAAGGCGTCGCGAACGGAGGCCGCGTCGCGGATGTCGCCCCTGATGAAGCGGTAATTCGAGTCGTCGGCGACGGCTGCGAGGTTGTCGAGGTTCGCGGCGTAGGCGAGGGCGTCGAAAACCACGGTCTTGCGGCCTTCAGCGATCGCGCGCCGAACGACCGCCGAGCCGATGAAACCGGCGCCGCCGGTGACGAACAGCGTCACGCCTCGCCCTCCGCCGCGCCGCGTGCAAGAAACCTGACCGCTTCGGTCCGTCCCTTTTCCTTCAAGATGGAGACGACCTCCTTCACCTCCTGGACGCGGGAGGTCGGCGCGACGAAGATGGCGTCTTCGGTTGCGACGACGACCATATCCTCGACGCCGATGGCGGCGACCAGCGGGCCGTCGGAGCGCAACAGCGCGTTCCGCCCGCCGATGGCGACGACGTCGCCGATCGCGGAGACCCCGTTCCCGTCGCAGTCGGCGATGTCCAGAACAGCGTCCCACGCGCCGAGATCCGTCCACGGAAAGGCTGCAGGCGCAACCGCCGCGCAATCTGTCTTCTCCATGACGGCGTAGTCGACGGACTCCGACGGGCAGTCGGCGAACTCGGCCTCCGGGAGCCGCACGAAGGGGCCGTCGCGGCGCGCGGCGTGGAGGGCGCGGAGGGCCCCCCCATGGATGTCCGGCCGCCAGCGTTTCAGCTCGTCGAGCATCGTCCGAGCCCGGAAGAGAAAGATGCCGGCGTTCCAGAGGTAGGCGCCGTCCTGGAGGTAGGCTTTCGCTTTGTCCCGGTTCGGCTTTTCAACGAAAGCGGCGACCTCGTCCGCGCCGCCGACGTCGAGTGCGACGCCGCGCCGGATATACCCGTAGCCCGTCGCCGGATGGGTGGGCCGCACGCCGAAGGTGACGATCCGGCCGTCGTCTGCAGCCGCCGCCGCCGAAAGCACCGTCTGCTGAAAGGAGGCGGGATCGGAGATGTGGTGGTCAGCGGGGGCGAGGAGGACGAGGCCGTCCGCGTCCCTTTCGGCGACGAGCGCCGCCGCCACGGCCGCCGCCGCCGCCGTGTTGCGGCCGAAGGGTTCGAGAACGATGCTCGCGGGGCCAGCCTCCGGCAGAGCCGCGACGAGATGCGCCTCGTGGGCCGCGGCGGCGATCAGAAGCGGCGGGGCGAAGGGCGCGAGGCGGGCGAGAGTCGCGTCCAGCATCGTTTCCTCGCCGACGAGGGCGTGGAACTGCTTCGGCTTCTCCGCCCGCGAAAGCGGCCAGAGCCGGGTGCCGGACCCGCCGCTCATGACGGCCGGGTGGATGCGCGCGGCGTCGATCATGCGGGCCGTTTTGTGGTCGACATATCGCCTCCGGGACGATCAGGCTTTCAACCGTTCCAGAACACGTCCGAGGGCTTCGCGGAAGACCGCCGGCGCCGCCGTTCTCGCGTGCAGCGCCGTCTGGGCCGCCGAAACGGCTTCACGCTTCGTCTTCGAACCGAGAAGGTCGAGGCAGAGATCGGCGAAAGCGTGGCCCGCCGCACGGTCTGCGACGGCGAACTCGGCGGCGTCCGTTTCGGCGTCCCGGATCTGATTGAAGAGGATGGGCGTCATCACGACAGGCGCGCCGGCGGCCATGGCCGTGTGGACCTTGTGCGGCGCCCCGGCGGCGATTCGGGTCGGCGCGACGAAAATATCGGCTCGGGCGAAGTGTGCGTCGAGATCGTCGACCGCGCCGCGGACCGAAACGCCCTCATGGTCGGCGAGCTTTTCCGCGACGCCCGCCGCCGCGTAGCCGACGATGTCGAAAGTCGCCGCGGGGCGCTGCTTGCGGATGCGCGGCCAGGCGGTCTTCAGGAACCAGTCGAGGCTTTCGAAATTGGGGCTCACGGCGTCATGGAGCGCGCCGACGAACAGGAGCCGGTTCTTGTCGTCCGGCGTCCAGAGCGCGCGGGGCTCCGTCGCGTGGCCGACGATCTCGGCCGGGCCGCAGCCCGCCGCCTGCAGGATCTCCGCCTCCAGAGCGTTGACGGCGAGCCAGACGTCCGCGTCCGTCGCGCCGCCGATCTCGTCGCGCAGGCGTTGCACGATGTCCGGCGTCACGCTGGCGGGCGGTTCGTCCATTGATCGCAGGAATGCGAGGGCCTCCGTGTCCCCGACGACGGGGATGCGCGCCTTCGCGGCGGCGTTGCGGATGCGGGCGCCGAAGCGCTGCATGTTGTGCGTACGGCAGATCCAGACGGCGTCGTAGGCGTCGATATTGGCCTCGACATATTCCGGAGCCGTCAGTTTCGAATGCCAGCCGGCGACGAGATCGACGCCGTCCGCGATGCGGGGCTCCGGCCGCCGGCCGGCGAACCGCCAGGGCGCCGCGTAAAGGGCGTAGACGTCCGTCTGCCAGCCGAGCTCCGCTGCGTAGCGGACAATGTCCGCCGAGCGCGCGAAGCCCGCGCCGAGGGCGGGATCCGGCGCCTGATCCTCGATCATCAGGATGCGTCCCTTGTAGGGGGACGGGCCCGATGCGGCGACGCGCTTCGATGTCGGGCCGGCCGCCGGTTTCCCATTGAGCGTCGCGCCGGCCTGGGCTGCGAACGTCGCGCGATTGCGGCCCATGAGGGCGAGGGACGTCGCCGGCGGTTTGCCGGAGGAATAGCTTCCGTATTCGAAGTGCTCGACAAGAACCTCCGGCGCGAAGGCGGCCCGCAGCCCGAGCTCCGAAAGACGCATGCAAAACGCGGTCTCTTCATAGTAACCGGGCGAGAACGCCTCGTCGAAGCCGCCGAGGCCGTCGAACGCGTCTTTGAGAGCGAACGCGAAGCAGGCGGAGCAATAGTCGACCGTCCGCTCCCAGCGAAAGACGCCGTGCAGCGGGTTCATGCCGCGCCCGAAGCCGGCGGCCGACCCGTCCCGGAAGACGAGGGAGCCTGCCTCCTGCACCTCGCCGTTCGGCAGGACGATCAGCCCGCCGAGGAAGCCGATATCAGGCGATCCCTTGAGCTTTTTGAAGCCGGCCGCGACCGACTGGGGCGGGAAACGTACGTCGTTGTTGGCGATGAGGAGAACGTCGCCGCGCGCGATGTTGGCGCCGGCGTTCACCGCCTTCGGAAAGCCGAGGGGTTTGTCGAACCGTTCGATCCGCACGCCGCTGACGACCTCGTCGAGCCGAAGCGTCTCGTCGGCGCTGCCGTTGTCGACGACGATCACCTCAATCTCGAGGTCCTCCGCCGACTTGCAATAATGCGCCGCGGCGTGGGCCTGCTTCAGGAATGCATAGGTAAAATGCGCCTCTCCGCAGACGGGTACGATGATGGAGAGCGCGGGCGCGTCAGAGACCGGAAAATCGAAGCGCTCGACGCCGTCGAGGGCGCGCTGCAGGTCGAGTTTCGCAGCGCGTTCGAACCAGGCCTTGCCGTCTTTCAGGGACGTCGAGCGCGTATAGAGCGGCCGGGCGGGCTTCAGCCCCATGGCCTGTCCGACGGCGAGATAGTGTTCGAACGGGTCGGACACGCCGAGGCGCGCCATGTCCTCGCCGATCCACTGGTTCTCCTTGCAGTAATAATCCATATCAAAATAGGGGTTCGGCGCCCGCCATTTCGTCCGGCCGACATAGAGATAGTGCCAGTCGACGGAGGGCGCCTCGCCCGCCTTCACGGCTTTTTTCGAGTCCGGATTTTCGTCCGTATAAAATTGGCGATCGAAGTGTGGCGAGAAGGGCCGGTCTTCCGCGATCCCGACGCTGCAGAAATGGTGAAAAAGCGAGGAAAAGCGTCCCTCGCGCACGGCGACGGCGGCGTCCGGGTTCACGGTCGCGTAGTAGTTCGGGTCGAACAGCGGCGACGCGGTTTCTCCAGCAAGATCGCCGCGCGACACGAACGCCTCGAACGGGTTTTCGCCGTCTTCGGCGAGCGCCGCCGCCGTGGGCGGACAATAAAGCGGATGCGGCCGGCGGCCCTCGGCGGCGCCGTTGGCGAGAAAATGCCGGTAGGCGGCGAGGCTTCCCGCCTCCACCGCCGCCGCGACGTCGGCGTTGTTCGTCAGATAAAAGTCGCGGTCGAACAGCCAGTGCGGTCTCGCCGAGCCGGTCAGGACGGTGCGCGCGGCGTCGGCGAGGCTCGTCCGGTCGCGAGCGGCCGGCGGACGGGCGCGAAAGTCGATCAGCGGGTTGGGCGACCAGCCCTGCTGTTCAAGACCGTCGAAAAACGCCGCCTCCAGCGCCTGGTCGTCGCCCTTCGGCAAGGCGGCGCGGGCGCCGTATCGTGCGCGGAACCATTTGGGATCGAAGCCCGTCGCGCGGCGGAGGACGGGGGCCGCGTCGAAATCGTCTGGCGCGTTCTGGGTCATCGGGGCGGGGGGCTCCTCGGGCGCCCTCGGGGTGGCGCGCCCTTGATTTTCAAACAGGCTCAGCGGATCACGGAGCCCGAGACGGCGCGCGCCGATCCACTTCAGATACGTTTCCTTACGGTCGGCCATCAGTTCATGTGCATCGTCAACAACACGTACCAGTTCATTTTCGTCCATATCCCGAAATGCGCGGGAACGTCGACGACCCACACTCTGTCGCACCTCACCACGTATGCGGATTTAGAGCTGGGCTCCACAGCGTACGGGGAGAAACTGCATGCGATCATGGGGCCGCGCTTCGGCCTCGCGAAGCACTCCTTCGCGTCGGAGATCCGCGGCGTCGTCGGCCAGCAGGTCTGGAAGCGCTATTTTACGTTCTCTTTCGTGCGGAACCCCTACTCGCGCACGCTCTCGACTTACGCTTACCTGAAGCAGCACGAGAAAAAGGGATACGCCTTCATGGAGGCGTACGAGACCTTCGACGAATTCGTCAGCTCTGAGGACTGGTCGCGCCCCGGGCCGGACCGCATGTTGCAGCCCCAGTTCTTTTGGGTTCGACGCCGTCATGAATCGCTTGAGCTCGCTGTCGATTTTGTCGGAAAGGTCGAGACTTACGAGGCCGATCTGGACAAGGTCGTCGACCTCATCGGCGTCAACGAACACGATCGCGTAAAGCTCCGGACCGAGAAGAAAAACGTTTCTGCAAAACCGAAGAAGGCCGGTCCGGCTCTCTCCGAGACCTCGATCGAACGCATCCGCGAGCGATACGCGCCGGACTTCGACGCCTTCGGCTACGACCTCGACCCGCCGGACGACTGGGGCGCGTAGACGCGGTCCTCGATCTCGGCGATCCGCGACGCAATCGCTGAGCCGATCCGCGCCGGCGCGAGCATCTGATTGATCCGGTTTTTCGCTGCTGCGCCGATCCGGGCGCGCGCGCTGTGGTCCTCTCGCAGTGTTCGCAGCGCGCGCGCAGCCCCACCGACGTCCGGCTCCGCCCAGACCTGCCCCTCCGCAAAGGGATAGTCGTCCCGGCCAAGCGGCGTGAGGTCGTACGGCACGAGCAGCGCGTTTTCCTCATTCATAAAGTCAATGTTGCCGGAGTAGCCGGTGGCGACGACGGGCTTTCCGAGCGCCATGCATTCGGCGAGGTTGAGGCCGAAGCCTTCGGATCGGTGCAGGGACAGGTACGCATCGCATACGGACTGAAGGGCGCCGTAATCCTCGCGCGACAGAAGCCGGTCCTCGATCCGTATGCGCGCGTCCTCGGCAGTGGCGGCGGCGAGGGCGGCGCGCGTCTCTCGCTCATGAGCCCCACCGTGCAGCTTCAGGACCAGGCGCACGTCCTTCTGATCGGGAAACGCCTCGCGGAACGCGGCGATCGCGCCATCCGGGTTTTTCCGTTTGGGATAGGAGTTGAGATCAAAGGCGGTCAGGACGCAGAAGGGGCCGTCCGGCAACCCGAAATCGGCGCGCGTCAACGCCGAGCGCGGCGGCGTCTCGACCGCGTGCGGCATGACGGTGACGGGCTTTGTCGTCCGCTTGCGGACGGCGTCGGCGGTGAAGGCGCTCGGGCACCAGATCTCATCGACATGGGCGAAGGCGCCGGACCACGCCGCCGGCAACTCCGAAAGCTCCCACGCCCAGTAGCCGATCGCATAGCGGCCGCGGGTCTGGGTCGGCGGGACCAGCTGATCGAGGATCGCCATCTGATCGGCGTTCATATGAAAGAGATTGATCCGCTTCGACGAGGCGGCGACGAGCGGCGTTTCCTCGACAGCGTCCGGGAACGTTCCGCCCGTCCCGACCGCCACGGCCTCCACATCGACCCCGGCCGATTTCAGCGCGCGATAAGCGCGCCGCGCGCCCTCGCCGACCCCGCTCTCGGTCTTGAGGTAGCCGATCAGCGCGACGCCGGGCTCGAGCGAGGCGTTGTGGACCCGCTCCGCCGCCTCCGCCGCGCCCGAGCTGTAGCCGCGCGTCAGCAGCATGCGCCGCACGCGCTGGCGTAAGGGAACCGGCAGATTGCGATAGAGCGGGCGCAGAAGATCCGTTCGCTGCAGGATCGCCCGGCTCGCCGCTCCCGAGACGCCGCCCGCCGCCTTCGCCGCCGCGCCGCGTACCGCGCCGGGCGCCGCCTCGTCGGGAAGGCCAAGCTCCGAGAGCCCGTGGCGGAGGAACCAGCTCGCGAAAGACTGGCGTCCCCCGACGTCCGTCAGCGGAAAGGAGGGCTGAAGGTCCGGCCTTGATCGCCAGACATCGTACATCAGCTCCGTCACGGCCGCCGCCTGCCCGAAGCCGGGAGCGTCCGTCGCCAGGCGGTTGTAAAGCGCCCAGTCCGGATCAAAAGGCGGGCGGTCCGATTGCGGCTCCGGATGGAGCCGGCGATAGACCCGTCGGACGCTTTCCGGGATCGGCCGCCCGTCGGAAAACGTTCCGTAAGCGTAGGGCGTCTTCGACCACCCGGCGCGCCCTTCGCGATCGAGGCTTTCCAGATACCCGTCGAGCAGCGCCCGCGCCTCGCCGAGATCAGTGGCGGAAAAGCGGTTCTGGTGCTTGGAGAAAACCGACCTGTCTCCCGGCACGACGCCTGAAAAGTGGAAGAAAATCAGCGGCTTGCCGTCGACCGCCCATCCGTCGCCGTCGCGCGTCACTTGCCGCGAGGCGAGGTTCCAGTAGGCGACGTTGAGGCCCGGATGGCGGAGGACCGCCGTCTTGCGCACGAAGGCGGGTCCCATATCCATGAAGCGCTGATCGACGAAGAGGCCCTCTTCGAGATCGACGCGGCAGTCCGTGCGCAAGCGCTCCGCCCACCAATCGACAAGCACGCGCGTCTCGCCAACGTTCCGGAAGGCGCCGAAACCGAGATTGTAGACGCCCGACTGCAAGATCGCCCGGTCGTCCGGCTGCTTCCCGTCCGCAAGCGGCTGCATGGTGTGGGGCGTCAGGGCGAGATCCGCGCCGGCGTCGAACGCTTCGCGGACCGGCGTCAGGGGAGCGAACACCTGAATGTCCGGGTCGAGATAGACGACCCGCTCCGCGCCCTCCGCCCATAGACGCTTGATACAGAAGGGTTTGATGGCCGTGTTGAACTCCATCACCGTGTAGCGGAACGCCATGTCCTCGAAATCGGGGATCGCAACGTCCTGCGCCGCAACGACTTCGAAGGGCTCCGCGGCCGCGTCGATCCCGTCCGGCGCGTCGGCGAGGAAGAGGACGCGCCGCGCGTTCGGCTCCGCCGCCGCGAGCGACCGGAAAAGGGTGCGGGCGTAGGCGAGATAATTGCGCGAGCAGATCGAGAAATAGGTCGGAAGCGTCATGGGCGGCGGGGTCGGTTCGGCGAAAGCCCGTCCCTCGCCCAATCCGCGCAAAAAGGCGAGGGGCTATCCCGCCGCCTCTTCTATTGCGTGCATGTCGGCGTCGGAAAGGCCGAAATGGTGGCCGATCTCGTGGATCAGAACGTGGGTGACGAGATGGCCGAGGGTCTCCTCGCCTTCCGCCCAGACGTCGAGGATCGGTCGGCGGTAGAGAAAGACGAAGCTCGGGGCCGCCGGCTCCACCCCGCGGGCGATGCGATCGACGCCCTGGTAGAGGCCGAGGAGGTCGAACGGGCTTTCAAGTCCCATGTCCTCGGCGATCTCGTCGTCCGGGAACTCCTCGACCCGCACGACAATGTCGCCGCAGCGGGCGCGGAAGCTTTCCGGCAGCCCCTCGAACGCGCGTTCGGCGAGGGCCGCGAAGGCCTCCGCGTCGGGCGCTGCGAGCGAGGACCAGTGAAGAGTATCGGCTGCGTTCGTCATCGCCCGCACTCTGCCGCGAAACCGGCGCCGCGCCCAGATTGCGCCGCCTTCGCGCCTCGAACCGGCGCCCATCGCCCGCCTTTCGCCCTGCGAGCGCCCTCCCGCCCGCCTATAGCCGTCCCGGGCGCGGCGATGGTAAGCCCGGCGCTCGCCGACGATTTGGGAGACGATCGATGCCGGACCGACTGAACGACGCCGCCCGCGCGGACTTCTTCAAGCGCTTCAAGGGCTGGACGCCTGTCGAGGGGAAGGACGCGGCGGCGAAGACGTTTCAGTTCGCCGACTTCAACGAGGCCTTCGGGTTCATGACCCGGATCGCCATCATGGCGGACAAGCTCGACCACCATCCGGAATGGTTCAACGTCTACAACCGGGTTGAAATCACCCTCACCACCCATGACGCAGGCGGCTTGTCGAAGCGCGACGTTCAGCTTGCGGAGTTCATTGAAAAGGCGGCCGGCTAGGGCCGGAACGGGAGACCAACAGATGGCGACGATCACCCTGGTCGACGACGACGAAAACATCCTGACCTCCGTGAAGATGGCGCTGGAGGCCGAAGGCCATGATGTCGCCACGTACCCGGACGGGGTCGCGGCGCTAGAAGCCATCGCCGCCGGGCCGCCTGATCTCGTGATTTCCGACATCAAGATGCCGCGGCTCGACGGTATGGAGCTTCTGCGCAAGCTCCGTCAGTCCTCGAACGTTCCGCTCATCTTCCTCACGTCGAAAGATGAAGAGATCGACGAGGTGCTCGGTCTCACCCTCGGCGCGGACGACTATATCAAGAAACCCTTCGCCCAGCGCCTTCTCATGGAGCGGGTGAAGGCGGTGCTGCGTCGCGCCGCCGCCGACGCGACCGCGAGCCCGGACGAAGAAAAAAAGATCATCCGCCGCGGCGATCTCACCCTCGATCCCCTGCGCCATCACTGCACCTGGAAAGGCGCGGCCGTGACGCTGACGGTGACCGAGTTCTTGATCCTCGAAGCGCTCGCGAGCCGGCCGGGGTTCGTGAAAAGCCGCGATCAGCTGATGGACGCGGCCTATGACGACCAGGTCTATGTGGACGATCGCACCATCGACAGCCACATCAAGCGCATCCGGAAGAAATTCCGTCAGTCAGATGAGGAATTCGACGCAATCGAAACCCTCTACGGCGTCGGCTATAAATACAAAGACGCCTAACGGATGAACGACGGGGGTCGAGAGAGCGAGCCGCGCGACCGCGTCGGCCTCTGGCGCCTCCTCGTCTCGCGCACGACCTTCATCATCCTCGGCGTCAATGTCGCGGCGCTCCTCGGCGTGTTCGTCGGCGTCATGACGATCGACAGCTATCGCGACGGTCTCATCCAGTCGAAGCAGCAGGCGGCGCGCCTCGAAGCCGAGCTTCTCGCCCGCATCGTCGCCCTCGCTCTCATTCCGGACGACGCGACGCCGCCGGCTCTCGACGCGCAGGCCTCAAGCGAGATCAACCGCTATCTCGGCCGCATCGAAGATGGGCGCACACGGATCTTCACGATCCCCTACACCTGGGAGAAGCCGAGCGACATCGACCCCGCGGCGCTGCAGCTCGCGGACTCCAACACCGTCTTTGAGACGATCTCCGAAGCGCCCCTGCCGCCGGTCGGCGACGACCCGCTGATCGAGCGCATCCCGTTCGAGGCGACGGGTCTTCTGCGCGGGCTCTATAACTGGCTCGACCGGGACCTCCGCCGCGAGGCGCGCGACGCGCTCCTGCGGGACGAACTCTACGAAGCCCTCGGCGGGGCGGTGTCGCAACAGGTGCGGGTCGATGAAAACGGCCGGCTGGTCGTTTCCGTTTCGGCGCCGATCCGACGGGTGCAGGCGGTGCAGGGTGTCGTGACCGTCGAGCTCGCCGGCGTCGAGGATCTCGTGCGCGACGCGCGGCGGGCCGTGGTCCCGGTGTTCCTCACCGCCCTCGGCGCTTACGTCGTGTCGGCGCTGTTCCTCACCTATTTTCTCGCCCTCCCCATGCGCCGCCTCGCCATCGCGGCGGACAAGGTGCGCGACGACGTTGCGGGCTCCGGCCGGGCGCGCATCCCCGATCTCACGCGCCGCAAGGACGAGATCGGGCATCTGTCCGCGGCCTTGCGCGCCATGACCGGCGCCCTTTTCGATCGGATGGAGGCGATCGCCGCCTTCGCCGCCGACGTCGCCCACGAACTGAAAAACCCGCTCACCTCCATCCGCTCGGCGTCGGAAACCCTCTCGATCGTCGATAAGCCGGAGGCGCGTGAGACGCTGGTGAAGGTCATCCAGAAAGACGTTGCGCGGATGGATCGTCTCATCACGGACATCTCCAACGCCTCGCGCCTCGACGCCGACCTCGCCCGAGAGGCCCGCGAGCGGATCGATATCCGCATGCTCCTTTCGGACATCTCGGCGATCTACGAGGCGACCTCCGCGGAAGGCGCCGTTCCGGTGCGCCTGGAGGCGAGCCCGCTGCCCGCACCCGTCATCGGCTTCGGCGACCGGCTCGGTCAGGTCTTCCGCAATCTGATCGACAATGCACGATCTTTTTCGCCTGCCGGCGCGGCCGTGGTCGTCATTCTGGAGGCGGTCGGCCCGCGGACCGTACGCGTCGCCGTGGAGGACGACGGGCCGGGCGTTCCGGCGGAATATCGCGAAAAGATCTTCGAGCGGTTCTACACCGAGCGTCCGCAAGCGGCCTCCAAAGGCGACAATTCCGGTCTCGGCCTCGCCATCTGCCGTCAGATCCTGAACGCCCACGGCGGAAGCGTCCGGGTCGAAAGTGCGGCGGAGGCGGGCGGCGGGCGGACGGGCGCCCGGTTTGTCGTCGAGATGCCGAGGGCGCGGTGAGCGACGGCGCGGTCCGACGTCACGCAAGCGCCTCGGCGGTCGCGGTCGATGCGGACGGCCCCCTCCTCGGCGCGCTCTTTCTCGGCCCCTCGGGCGCCGGAAAGTCGGATCTCGTCCTTCGCCTCATCGACGGCTGCCCGTGGCGCCGCGCGCGGCTTGTCGCCGACGATCAGGTGCTGATCGGGACTGAAGACGGCCCGCTCCTCATGCGCCCGCCGGACGCGCTCCATGGAACCCTCGAAGTCCGGGGCGTCGGTCTTTTATCTTTCGAGCCCGCCACGCCGACGGCGCTCACGGCCGTCTTCGACCTTGTTGCGGCCCCGGAACGGCTGCCGGAACCGAAGACCGTCGAGATCGTCCCCGGCGCGCCGCCGACGCCCCTCTTCGCCCTGTCGCCCTTCGAGGCTTCCGCGCCTGCGAAGGTCCGTGCTGCATTGCGAACGGTTTTCTGTGGACAATCGCGCGAAGGCGCGCACCATGAAGGGCTGAGCTGAACGCAAGCCCGTTTTATGATCGGCATCGTCATCGTCACCCACGGCCGCCTGGCGGAGGAGTTCCTCGCCGCCACCGAGCATGTCGTGGGCCCGCAGAAGCAGTTCAAAGCGATCTGCATCGGCTCCGACGACGATATGGAGAAGCGTCGGGCCGACATCCTCGCCGCCGCGAAGGCCGCCGATAAAGGCGAGGGCGTCGTCATCCTCACCGACATGTTCGGCGGCACCCCGTCGAACCTCGCGATTTCCGTGATGGAGAAGGCGAACGCCGAGGTGCTCGCGGGCGTCAACCTCCCCATGCTGATCAAGCTCACCTCCCTGCGCGCCGAGGCGGACCTTCCATCCCTCGTCGAGGCCGCGCGCGAGGCGGGGCGGCGCTACATCAATATCGCGTCCCACGTCCTAGCAGGCGCGACCTAAGGCGTGCCCGACCTCGTCGAGCGGCAGGTCGAGATCGTCAACATGCGCGGCCTCCACGCCCGCGCGTCGGCGAAATTCTGCGAACTCGCCGGAACGTTTCAGTCTGGCGTCACAGTAGAGAAGGACGGCGTCACCGTCGGCGGCTGTTCGATTATGGGCCTGATGCTCCTCGTCGCCGCCAAGGGCTCCGCCGTGACGATCCGCGCCGAGGGTCCCGATGCGGCCGAGGCGGTGGAGGCGCTCTGCGCCCTGGTGGCGGACCGGTTCGGCGAGGGGGAGTGAGGCGCGCGTTCCGACGCCGGCATGGCGATCTTGCCGTGTGATGGCGCCGCGCATGCGAAAGGGCGATTTCGGCTCGACCCGTTTCGGTACGCGTTCGTCGCATTTGGCGCGCGGCCCTCTTGCGACTTCGGGTCTGATCGTCGCCGGTTGGCGTTGCGACCAGCGCCCGGAAGCGGTTTGAATGCCGCCGACCATCCCCCCACCCGACCAGCCGGTCCAAAATTCAGAGGCGACAATCATGACCAATTTCCCCAAAGCCGCTTTGCTCGGGGCGAGCGCCGCCGTGCTCGCAGGCTGCAGCATGGGATCCCTCGGCGGCTTCAGCACAGGTCGCGTCGACGCCGATCTCATTCCGCGGGAGATGATTTTCGGCAACCCCACCTATTCCAGCGTTCAGATCAGCCCGGACGGCTCGATGGTGAGCTACCTCGCGCCCGTCGACGGCGTGATGAACATCTGGGTCGCGCCTGCGGATGATGTCGAAGCTGCGAGGCCCGTCACCAGCGACGCGGGGCGCGGCATTCGCGGCTATGGCTGGGTCGCGGGGATGAACCGCCTCGTTTACATCCAGGACAAGGGCGGCGACGAAAACTTCCTGCTCTACGGCGTCGATCCGACGACGGGCGAAGAGACGAGTTACACCCCCTTCGACAACACCCGCGTTCTGTTTCTCGCGAGCGACGAGGACCACCCCGGCAAACAGATCATCGGGATCAACAATCGCGACCCGCGCTGGCACGACGCCTACGAGCTGGACATCGAAACCGGCGATCTCACCCTGATTTATGAAAACACGGACAATTTCAGCGGCTTCACGTTCGACAACGATCTGGAGCTCCGGTTCGCGTCGAAATCGACGCCCGACGGCGGGGCGGAGTACTACCGTCGCAACGGCGGCGGCTGGGACCTGTTCTTGACGGTGTCCCCGGAAGATCTCTACACGACGGGTCTTTCCGGTTTCAGCGAGGACAATTCGACCTTGTATCTCATCGAGAGCGTGGGGCGGGACACCGGCGCGCTGTTCGGACTCGACCTCGCCAGCGGTGAAAAGACGCTCATCGCCGCCGACGACCGGGCCGATATCGGCGGCACATGGCGTGACCCTGAAACCGGCGAGCCCTATGTCTACGCCGTCACCTATGACAAGACTCAGTACACGGCGCTCGACGATCGCGGGGAAAAGATCCTGCAGGTCCTCAGCGCACGCTTCGACGGAGAGATCTCTCTCGCCTCCACGACGGATGACGATTCCACCTGGGTGCTGGTCAATACAGAGGCTGATCAGGTTCCCACTTACTATATGTGGGATCGCGAGGAGAACAGTTTCACCCGCCTTTTCGCCGTTCGTCCCGAACTTGAAGACAAGACGCTCGCCGCCATGACGCCGGAACTGATCGAGGCGCGCGATGGTCTGACGCTCGTCTCCTACCTGACCCTGCCGCCCGGGTCCGACAGGAACGGCGACGGCCGCCCGGACAGGCCCGTCCCCATGGTGCTGAACGTCCATGGCGGACCGTGGGCGCGTGACTTCTACGGCTATAACTCGACGGCCCAGTGGCTTTCCAACCGCGGCTACGCCGTCTTGCGGGTCAACTTCCGCGGCTCGACCGGGTTCGGAAAATCCTTCGTGAACGCCGGCGACCTCGAATGGGGCCTGAAGATGCACGATGATCTGATCGACGCCGTCAACTGGGCGGTGGATGAAAAGATCACTACTGAAGAAACCGTCGCCGTCATGGGCGGGTCCTATGGCGGTTATGCGACCCTCGCCGGGCTCGCCTTCACGCCCGAAACCTTCGCCTGCGGGGTCGATATCGTCGGCCCGTCGAACCTCATCACACTGCTCGATTCGATCCCGCCGTACTGGGAGAGCTTCCGCCGCGTTCTTGAGAAACGTGTCGGCGATCCGAACACCGAGGAAGGTCTGGCGATCCTGAAAGCGGCCTCGCCCCTTAACAGCGTCGACAACATCAGCAAGCCGCTGCTTATCGGTCAGGGGGCGAACGACCCGCGGGTAAAACAGGCGGAGTCCGATCAGATCGTCGCGGCCATGGAAGCCAAAAATATTCCGGTCACCTACGTCCTGTTCCCGGATGAGGGCCACGGCTTCGCCCGCCCGGAAAACCGTCTCGCCTTCTACGGCGTCGCTGAAGGGTTCCTCTCCACCTGCCTCGGCGGTCGCGTCGAGCCGATCGGGGACGACTTTGAAGGCTCAAGCCTGACGGTCCCGGCCGGCGCCGAATTCATCGACGGCCTACCCGACGCTCTGGAGAGCTTCGATCCGGAAGAGCGGGGCTGACGAACCACAGCGGCGCTCCGGGACGCGATATTGCGTTCAGGAGCGCCGGTGCGGTGGCGGGAGAGAGGCGCTGTCGGTCGTTCGCGAGCGGCTGCCAGCGACCGCGCGCCTAACCCCCCGAAACCTCCCCCACCGCCCGCGCCAGCATCTCCAGCTGCCGCGGTTCCGACATGCGGTGGTCGCCGACCCGGTCCAGCGTCATCACCACGTCGTCGCCCGTCAGCACGTCCATCAGCCGGGCGGCGTGTCGCCAGGGGACGTCGGGGTCGGCGGCGCCCTGGAGGATGCGGACGGGGACGTCGAGATCGATGGGGGCGCCGAGAAGGAGGTTCTTGCGGCCGTCCTCGGTGAGGGCGCGGGTGTAGACGTAAGGCTCGTCGGCGTAGTCGGACGGCTCCTCCAGGCGACCTTCGGTCTCGATCATGCGGCGCTGGTCTTCCGTGAGGGACGCCCACAGAAGGTCCTCCGTAAAATCCGGCGCCGGGGCGATGAGCACGAGGCCGGAGATCCGCTCCTTGCGGGCGAGAGCGGTGAGAAGCGCGATCCACCCGCCCATGGAGGAGCCGACGAGGACGAGTGGGCCTTTCGTTTCCGTATCGAGGATATGGAGGGCGTCGGCCGTCCACTTCGAGATCGTTCCGTCCTCAAACTGGCCGCCGGATTCCCCGTGCCCTGAATAGTCGAAGCGCACGAACGCGCGGCCCGCCTCCCGCGCCCAGTCCGAGAGCCGCTCCGCCTTCGTTCCGAGCATGTCCGACTTGAAACCGCCGAGCCACACGACCGTCGGCCCCGCGCCTGAAACGGAGCGGACGGCGAGACGGGCGTTCGGGCCGTCGATGAAGCGGGCGGGATCGGTCATGGCGCGGTCTTTCTGTCTCACGATCACGGACAATACCCGAAGCAGATCGCGTAGCCGTCGGGGTCGCGGACGACCACTTCCGTACAGCCGTACGGTTGTTCGACCTGCTCCTCCATCCGCGCTCCGCGGGCCGCAAGGTCTTCCGTAAGCGCCCGAAGGTCGCGCACCCAGATATAGGCGTCCCACAGGCCGCTGATCGCCTCGCCGTTCGGATGCGGCCGGGCGTTCGGCCCGCCCTCCTTCAGGATGATCGAGGCTGTCGGGGCATCGGCGATTGCGAAGCTTGGCGGGTCGCCGTGGATCTCGCGGACGACAAAGCCGAGGCGATCACGATAGAAGCCGACGGATCGATGAATGTCGTCGACCACGAGAACGGCGGCGCAGGAGATGAAATTGTGCTCGGACACGGCTCGACCCTCGACCACTTTAAAACCCTCGTTCGGTCGAGCGTAAACGGCCGGGCGCGATGAACGAACCCCGCGCGCTGACAGTTCTGCAGGTCGTCCCCGAGCTTAAGGCGGGCGGGGCGGAGCGAACCACAGTGGAGATCGCGCGCGCGATCGTCGAGGCCGGCGGACGCGCCCTCGTCGCGAGCGAAGGCGGCCGGCTGGAGTTGGAGCTGGCGGCCGCGGGGGCCGAGCTTTTCAGGCTTCCGGCGAAGTCGAAGAACCCCGCGGTCATCTGGGCCAATCGCGGCCGGTTGATCGACCTCATACGGCGTTTCGACGTCGATATCATCCACGCCCGCTCCCGCGCTCCGGCCTGGAGCGCTCTCTGGGCGGCGCGGGCGACGGGCGCGCGGTACGTCGCCACATATCACGGGGTCTATTCGGCGAAATCGCGCCTCAAGCGGTTCTATAATTCGGTGATGGCGCGGGCGGACGTCGTCATCGCGAACTCCGACTTCACCCGCGCCCACGTCGCGTCCGAACACGGAACGCCGCCTGAGCGCCTCGTCGCCATCCCCCGCGGCGCCGATCTCGACCGGTTCGACCCGGCTGCGATCACCGAGGCGCGTCTCGAGGCCGCCCGCCGGCACTGGGGGCTCAAACCGGCGGACAATAGCAAGGTCGTTCTTCTGCCCGGCCGTCTCACAGCCTGGAAGGGCCAGCGGGAGATGGTCGAGGCCGTTCGACTTCTGGTCGAAACGCGCCGTGCGACTGGTCAAAAAACGGATTTCTTGCTTATCCTCATGGGCGACGCGCAAGGCAGGGACGGCTACGCGCAGTCGCTGGACGACGCTGTGAGGGAGGCGGGCCTGAGCGAGGTCGCGCGCATCTGCGGACATTACGCCGACATGCCGGCCGCCTACCGGGCGGCGGGCATCGTCGTTTCGGCATCGACACGGCCCGAAGCTTTCGGCCGCGTCGCCGTCGAAGCGCAGGCGATGGAGCGCCCGGTGGTCGCGACGGACCATGGCGGGTCGCGGGAGACCGTCGTCGACGGCGAGACCGGCGTTCTCGTCGCGCCGGGCGACCCGCAGGATCTGGCCCGGGGCGTGCTGACGCTTCTCGACATGGACGCTGCCGACCGCGCGCGCATGGGCGCAGCGGGCCGACGGCGCGTCGAAGAGCGCTTCTCCACCGCCGCAATGGCGGCGGCGACGCTTGAGGTGTATCGTTCCGCGACATCCGGGCCCCGCAGCCCGGGTTTGAAGGGCTGACACGATGTTCGGATCGCGCAAGGCGTCGATACTCATCATCAAGCGCGAAGGCCTCGGCGCCTTCGTCAACGCGGATGCAGCGTTCGCGGCGATCCGGGACGCCCATCCGCGGGCGGAGGTGACGCTCCTCACAGCCGGCGACCTGGTCCGCCTCGCCAAGGCGGCGCCCTATTTCGATCAGGTGATCACCGACGACGCCTATACCGACGCGGAAGCCCGGAAGTCGTTCGTCAAACAGCTGAAGTCGAAAAAGTTTTCCTTCGTCTTCGATCTCGACGGCACGGACGCCTCGAAGAAGCTGCATTCGGGGCTCGGCGCGCCGAAGCGCAAGCTCTCCTCGCCGCCTTCGCCGCGACGTGGCGCGAAGACGCCTCTGCACCCGATCGACGCCTACGCCCAGCAGCTCTCCGACGCCGGCGTCGACGCAGAGCGCCGTCCGCCTGACCTCTCCTGGGCGCTGGAAGCCCGCAAGGACTCGGCGAACATGCAGCCCTCCTGGTACGGGCTCTCAGGCGCTTTCGCGCTGCTCGCGCCGGCGATGCAGGGAGACGGCGGCTGGCCTGTCGATCGCTACGCCCGCATCGCGGCGCGGATCGGCGATGTCGGCGTCGCGGCCGTGGTCGTCGGCGGTCCGGACCTTTCCGATCTCGGCTATGAGATCGCCCGCGCGGACCCCAACGTGGTCAATCTCGCCGGCAAGACCGATTTGCTGCAGCTCGCGGCCCTGGCCCATGACGGCTCGTTCTTCGTCGCCGACGATACGGGGCCGGCGCAGCTCATCGCGAGCCTCCATTGTCCAGGCGTCATGCTGTTCCCACATCAAGCAGCTTCGGCGACGGCTGCGCCGCGGGGGCGCGACGTCGTCGCCGTCACCGCGACGCCCGAGCAGTCGATCGACCCGGAGATGGTCTGGCGGACCCTCGGCAATATGGGCGTCATTCCCGCGGAAGACCGCGGCCCGAAACGCCGCGCCTTCTTCGCATGAGGCCCCTTCAGGCCTCTTCGTCCCTGGCGATTTTCGCTCAAAAACCGGCGCGCGCTTGCCACGGGCGTGCGCGACGTCGTATCGGCCTGCCGCCTCGGCAACCGATCGCCAAGCAAATCCCTATATTCGTTCCGCGTCACACAGGACGCAGCTGCCAAGGAGAGACCCGATAGCACGCAGACCCCATGCGGCGACGCCGCCCAAAATCGAAGGACCCCGCGTCAACAGCCAGATCAGAGTGAGCGAAGTGCTGCTCATTGACCATGAAGGCGAAAAACGCGGCGTCGTTCCGACCGACGAGGCCGTCGAGCTCGCCCAGTCCGTGGGCCTTGATCTCGTCGAAGTGTCGCCGACCGCCCAGCCTCCGGTCTGCAAGATCCTGGACTACGGCAAGTACAAGTACCAACAACAGAAGAAAAAAGCCGAAGCCAAGAAGAAGCAGCACGTTGTCGATATCAAAGAAATCAAGATGCGTCCGAACATCGATCAGCATGATTACGATGTGAAGACCAAAGCCATGCGCCGGTTTTTTGAAGAAGGCGACAAGGTGAAGGTGACGCTCCGCTTCCGCGGCCGCGAGATGGCGCACCAGGAGCGCGGCATGGAGCTGCTGAAGCGCGTCCAGATCGATTTTGAAGACGACGCGAAGGTGGAAATGCTGCCGAAGCTCGAAGGCCGGCAGATGACCATGGTGATGGCGCCGCGCTGAGCGCGGTCGCCTTTTCCCCGCGATGACCGCCCTCGCGACCTTCTGGAACGCGATCGTCTCGAGGGCCCGTCGGCTGCGGACGGCGTTTCTCCACATCATCGCGAAGATCACGCCCGGCTGGGGCTTCGGCCGCCATCTGATCCGCCTCGGGCGGCTCGCGGCCTCGCCGCCGGGCGCCGTTTTTCTGTTCGTCCTCGGCTTCGCTACGGTCGGCGTCGCGAGCGTCCATCTCGGCCTCGGCCCGCTCGCATCGGCTGCGGAGCTCGAAGCGAGGCTCGCCGACGATGCGCGCCGCGCCGTCGGCCGCGCCGTCACCCCGTGGGCCGACGTCGCCGTCGACGGCCGCACCGCCCGGGTTTCCGGAGAAGCGCCGACCATCATCGACCGGGAGCGGGTGCGCCGGGCGGTGGCGGACGCGGCTGGCGAGCGGATCCTCGCCGGGATCGCCGACGTCGACGTGCGTGCGGTCAGCGTCGCCGCGCGGGCGCAGGCGTCCGACCCTTTTCGGCTCGTTATCGCGCGGAGCGCGGACGGCGTGCGCCTCTCCGGGCTCTACAATGACGGGGAGACCCTGCAGAACATCGTCCAGGTCTTCGCGCGCCGCAGCGCAGCGATCTCGGAAAACTCCGTCGAGGCGGCCGGCCGCAGACCCGGGGAGACCGGACGGCGATCCGCGCTTCTCTCCGCCCGGGCGCTCGCCTTCCTCATCCGCGGGGAGGCGGAGATCACGGCCGACGCGCTTCTTTTTCGAGGTGCGGCGGCCAATCCGTCGGACGCCTCGACAGCCCGGGCGATCGTGGAATCGGTCTCATCGACCCTTCGCAAGGACATCATCATCACCGTCGACGAACCGCCGGCGCCGGACGAAGCGGGCGTCTGCCAGACCCGCCTCGACGCGATCGCAGCCGATCTGCAGGAGATGTTCTACGCCCGCGAGGCGACGATCATCCCGCAGGGCGCGGAGACGCTCGATCGCCTCGGCCAGATCGTCCGGGAGTGCCGCTCCTTCTCCCTGCGGATCGAGTCCCACGTGTTCGATGTCGAGCCCTCCAGCGCGGCCTCGGCCGTATCCGAGGCGCGCGCCGACGCGATCGTGGAGGCGCTCATCGCCCGGGGCGTCTCGCCTGGTCGGCTCGAGGCGGCGGGCTTCGGGGATCAGCGCATGGCCTCGGAGCGGAGCGATCTCGCCGGCGACCGCATCGAGATTGTGATCGCGAACTGATCATGGGAGGACATCGTCCATGATCTGGCTGATTGCGGAGATGTGGATCTCCCTCGCTGCGGCTGCGGCGCTCGGCGGCGGGCTTGTCTTTCTCCTCACCCGGCCCTGGGCGGCGAAGGCTCGGGCCTCCAGAAGCACGCCCGAGGACTGGGAGGCGGAGCGCCGGCGGCTGATGGCCGCCCTCGCCAAAGCGCGTCGGAGCGCGGAAAAAGCGCCGCAGACGAACGGTCACGGCGCACCGACTGTGGCGGCCGCCGCCGCCGACCTGCGGGCTGAAATCGGCGCTCTGCGCCGCGAACTCGCCGGCGCCGAGGCGGAATGGGCGACCCTTGCGGCCGACGCTGCGACCCTCGCAGCGGAGGTGAAACCGAACGGTCAGGCGACGAACGGCGTCTCGAAATCTGAAAAATAGGGCGCCGCGGCGTCCTTCGCCGACAGAACCGCCGCCTGCGGATCAAGACCCCAGTCGACGGCGAGGCTGGGCGACAGCCAGTGCACGGCGCCGTCGCTGTCGCGATCATAGTAGTTATCGACTTTGTAGAGGACGAGCGTCTCCGGCGCGCGCGTGACGAAGCCGTGGAGGAACCCCGCCGGCACGAAGAGCTGGCGGCCGTTGTCGGCTGAAAGTTCCGCTCCCGTCCATCGCCCGTAGGTCGGCGATCCTTTTCGGACATCGACGGCGACGTCGAAGACCGCGCCCTGCACGACGCGCACCAGCTTCGCCTGCGCGAACGGCGGCGCCTGATAATGCAGGCCGCGGACGGTCCCGACGTGCTCAGAGAGGCTCTCATTGTCCTGAACGAACTCCACGCCGCCGGTCGCCTCGGCGAACGCGCGGGCATTGTAGCTTTCGGCGAAATAGCCCCGCGCGTCTGCGAAGCGGCGCGGCGTGAGGAGTTTCACACCCGGGAGGTCGAGGCTTTGCACATCCATGCCGCGCACTTGCCGCAGCATCGGAGCGGTGGCAAGGCGGGACGGCGCCGCTGAGGAGAGACGCGTCATGCAAGGCGGACTGGTTCCATCGCTCCTCATGTCGGCGGGCGTGACGCTTCTCTGCTTCGCGCTCCATGCGGTCTTCATCGCCATGGGCGCCGCCGTCGTCCGCGCCGCCGCCAAAGGCATGGGGCCGTTCCGTTTCCTTCGGGAGACGGCGATGTTTTTCTTTCTCGCCGTCCTCCTCTCCATCGCTCACGGCGCGGAGGTCGGCGTCTGGGCGCTCGCCTACCAGGCGATCGGCTTCGAAACGTTTGAGGAGGCTCTTTACTTCGCGGCCGTCAGCTACACGACCCTAGGCTATGGCGACGTCCTGCCGCCGGAGGGCTGGGGGCTGACCGCCGGCGCGGCGGCCGCGAGCGGCCTTCTCCTGTTCGGGTTTTCGGCCGCCTTCATGCTAGACGCTTACATGCGTCTGAGAGTTCTGCGGTGGTGACGCCGCGCCGATGAGGAGCGACCGATCCCGTTTCCGCCGCAAGCAAAGCGCTACGCCCCCCACATCCTCATCGCCCTTTTCTCCGCGCTCGCCCTCGCCAGCCCCGCCGGCGCCGTCGCGCTGGTGCGGCGTCTCGCTGATCTCTTCCTCCTCCATTTCGACTGGCTGACCCTCGCCGTCGCCGGGGCGTGCGTTCTCTTCTGCGCCGTCGCGGCGGCGGGGCCGTGGGGGCGCCTGCGGATCGGCGGGGCGGACGCGCGGCCGGAGTTCTCAACGCTCTCCTGGATCGCGATGCTTTTCGCGGCCGGCATGGGCGCCGGGCTCGTTTTCTGGGGCGCCGCGGAACCGCTCATCTTCACGATCAACCCGCCGCCGGGCGGGGCGGAGCCCGGGGGCGAAGCCGCCGTGCGCGACGCCTTTGCGCTCACTCTCTTCCATTGGGCGATCCATCCGTGGTCGATCTACGCCGCCGCCGCCCTCGCCGTCGCGTATGCAACCCACAAACAGGCGGACTATGCGCCGTCCTCGGCGTTCCAGGGCGCGCCGAGGCGTCTGCGCCGTGCGATCGACTGGCTGGCCCTTTTCGCCGTGATCTTCGGCGTCGTCGCCTCGGTCGGGCAGGGCGCCCTGCAGATGGGGGCGGGGCTTCGCCGCATCGGCGATTTCGGCGGGGTCTCGCCCGTCTTGATGCAGACGAGCGTCATTGTCGTGCTCGCCTGCGTCTACCTTGCGAGCGCCGCCGGCGGGCTGAAGCGCGGCATCGAGCCACTTTCGAACCTCAACCTCGTCCTTTCGGGGGCGCTCCTCTTCTTTGTCGCCGTCGCCGGGCCGACGGGGGCCATTCTCGAGACGGCGACGCAGTCGCTTTCCGCATACGCTGCGCAGATCGTTCCTTTGTCGGTGGATCTGCGGCCTGAAGGACCGGCGCGGGCGTGGACCCGGGACTGGACGCTCACCTACCTCCTCTGGTGGGTCGCGTGGACGCCCTTCGTCGGCGTCTTCATCGCCCGGATATCCCGTGGACGGACGGTGCGCGAGTTCGTGCTCGGGGTCGTCCTTGTTCCAACCCTCCTCACATGGGCGTGGTTCTCCGCCTTCGGCGGCGCGGCGCTGACGGCGCAGTTCGATGCGGGCGTCGATCTCGGCGTGACGGACTTCGCAACGGCGCCGGCCGCCGCCTATGCGCTCCTCGACACCTACGCGTTCACGGTGGCGACCCAGGCGCTGACGGTTCTCCTCGTTTTCGTCTTCCTCATCACGAGCGCCGATTCCGGCGCATACGTCCTCGCCATGTTGTCGAACGGCGGCGATGGCGAGCCGCCGGTGGCCGAACGGCTGTTCTGGGGCGTGCTGATCGCCATTCTTTCAGCGGCGGCGCTCGCGTCCGGTTCCGGACAGAATGCGACGCGCGCCTTCGCCGTCGTCGGTGCGATCCCCCTCTGCATCCTGCTGGCGGCTCAGATCGCCGCGGTCTCCCGCCGGCTCTGGCGCGACGGGCTCGGCTGATCGTGCTACGCGCTGCGTGCGACCGTCGAAATACGATCCCACTCGGCGCGAACGTCCTTATCCGGCTCCGATACGGCGCGCGCCGATTTTTCCGCACGCGCTTTTTCCAGATCAAGCTGTGCGAGCGCCCAGACGGCGGCGCCGCGCACGAGCGGCGAGGCGTCGTCCAGCGCTGTTACGCAATCCGGAACGAAGCGCGCCGCGCCCGAATTGCCGATCGCGATCATGACGTTCCGGACGAACCGGTCGCGGCCGGTGCGCTTGACAGGCGTTCCGGCGAAGAGGGTGCGGAACGCAGCGTCGTCGAGGTGCGCGAGATCGGCGAGGTCGCAGCCCTGCAAAGCAGGCCGCGCCGCGAGCGTCTGATCCTTCGCGGCGGCGGCGAATTTGTTCCACGGGCAGACGGCGAGGCAGTCGTCGCAGCCGAAGATGCGGTTGCCCATCGGGGCGCGAAACTCTTCCGGGATCGGCCCTTTGTGCTCGATCGACCAGTAGGCGAGGCAGCGGGTCGCGTCGAGCTCATAGGGGGCGGGGAAGGCGTCGGTCGGGCAGACGTCGAGGCACGCTCGGCAAGACCCGCAATGATCCGTCTCCGACGCGTCGGGCTGCAGCAGATAATCCGTATAGAGGGCCCCGAGAAAGAGCCATGAGCCGAATTCGCGGCTGACGAGGTTGGTGTGCTTGCCCTGCCACCCGACGCCTGCGGCCTCCGCGAGCGGCTTCTCCATGACTGGGGCCGTATCAACGAAGACCTTCACTTCGCAGCCGTACGTGTCAGCGAACCGGCGCGCCGCAGCTTTAAGGCGCTTCTTCAGGACGTCGTGATAGTCCTTGCGCGCTGCATAGATGGAAACGAGGCCCGTCTCCGGCGCTCCAAGGCCCTCCATCGGATCATGATCGGGGCCGTAATCGCTCCCGACCATGACGATTGAGCGCACGGCCGGCCACAGCGCGCGCGGGTCGCCGCGTTCGCGCGCGCGGGTCTCCAGCCAGTCCATCGAACCGTGCCGGCCGGCCTGGAGGAAGTTCGCCAGCCGATCGGGCGCCTGCGGAATGCTGTCGGGCGCGCAGACGCCGGCGGCGGCGAACCCCGCCTCGCGCAGCATTTGGAGCAGCGCGTCTTTCGCGCCGTCAGAAGTCGAGGTCGGCATAAGTCCTGTGCGGCTGGGTCCCGGCCAGGCGGTCCTCCAGCAGGGGCCGGAAGGAGGGGCGCGATTTCACCCGCTGGTACCAGTCTTTCGCAAAGGGCGCGTCCGGCCAGCGGACGACGCCGAAATAGTCGAGGACGGAGAGGTGCGCGGCCGCGAAGAGATCGGCGAGCGTCAGCGTTTCGCCCGCGATCCAGTTCCGCGTTTCAACAAGGTGATTGACGTAGTCGAGATGCCAGGCCGCCGCCTCGACCGCGGGGCGCACGACCGCATAGTCAGGCGGACCAAGGCGGCGAAGGCGTTTCTCGATCCGCTCGACCATGATCGGCCCCGAAACCTCCGCGCGGAACTTTTCTTCAAACCACGCGCAGAGGCGCCGCGTTTCGGCACGGCGAAGGGACGTACCCGGAAGGAGCGCCGTTCCGCCGTATGCTTCGTCGAGATACTCCGCCGCCGCGCGGGCGGGCGTCAGGGCGGCCTCCTCGCCGGTGAGGGACTGCTCCAGCAGTACCGGGAGCGATCCGGCGGGATTGATGCGGAGGAAATCGCCGTCGTCCTCGGGGCGCACCTGTTCAACGAGATTGAAGTCGAGCTGCTTCTCGCGGAGGGCGAGGCGGACCGCCCGGGAGCCGGGGTCGAACGGGGCGTGCAGGAGAACGCGCATGGCGCGCTTCTACGCCTCGCCGCGCCCGCCCGCAAAGCGTCAGACGGGATCGTGGTGGATGAGGACGTCGGCCTCCGGGTGCGTCTCCAGGATGGCGCGCCTGGCCCGTTCCCCGGCCTCATGGACGTCGCCGAGCCTCGATCCGCCGGGGAAATCGAGATGCATCTGGACGAACAGCCGCCGCCCGGAGCGGCGCGTGCGGACGTCGTGGATGTTCGACGCGCCGGACGCCGCGAGCGCGATTTTCGTAATTTCCTCCCGCTCCGTATCGGGCAGTTCCTCATCCAGAAGGTCGCCGAGCGCCTTGCGCGAGATCGAGATCGCTGCGTAGCCGAGGGTGATGGCGACGAGGCCGCCGGCGACGGCGTCGAGGCGCGGCGCGTCGAGCCAGACGGTCGCCGCGAGGGCGGCGAGCACGCCTGCCTGGCTTAGGATGTCGCCGAGATAGTGCGCCCGGTCCGCCTCCACCGCGAGGGAGCCCTCCCGGCGGATGGCGAGCGACTGGACGGCGACCAGAAAGAGGATCGCGGCGAGGGAGCCCGCCATGACCCCGATCGCGATCCGTTCCGCCGCCAGCGGCTGCGGCGCGATCATCGCCGCGATCGTCTCCGCCGTGATCAGGACGACGGAAACGGCGATCAGCACGGACTGGACGAGAGCCGCCGCCGCCTCGCCCTTGCCGTGGCCGAAGCGGTGGTTGTCGTCCGCCGGGCGCGCCGCGAACCAGACGCCGACCGCCGCGACGCCCGAGGCGGCGAGGTCAAGGGCGCTGTCCGCAAGGGAGGCGAGGACGCCCACAGACCCGGACGCGCGCCATGCGACCGCTTTCGCGATCACGAGCGAAACGGCGACGACGACCGAGGCGGCGGCCGCGGTTTTCGAAAGCGTCGCGCCGCGGTCGGCGGACTCGGGAGAAAGAACGGTGTCGGCCGCCATGGTTTTCGGGGTAACGTCCCCCGTCGGTCCGTCAAGACATATTCCGTCTCGTGATAATCATTCGCCTTCGCAGAAGCTCTGGCCGGCGAAACGGCGTTAACGGCCGCTGGCCCGGCGCTTGCTCCGGCTGCAGGTGAACGATCCGTTAACGCGCAAACCCCTGCGAAGGCCCGCTATGTCGGAATCCGAGTTTGAGACACCCGTCCGCTTCAGCGCCCACGGCCCGCGCGGGGTGAAGGCGCTGGAGCGCCTCGCCGAGATCGCCTTCGCCGAACGCGAACGCCTCATCGCCGAGCGGGATGAACTGGCGGTGGTCCCGGATGACTTCAACGAGCCGGAGGCTCGGTTTCATGAGCCCGTCCGCCCGGAGCCTGTCGCGGTCCGGCGGGCGACTGCGGACGTCGCGTCGAGCCGGAACGCCGCGCTGTCGGCCGCCCCCGCCGGCCACGCGCTGAAGACGCCGACGGTCGCCGCGCTCGTGGTGCTCGCGAGCCTCGCCGTCGCGCTCTTTGCGGCCGTAAACGGAACGAGCCTCGCCGCCGCTTCCGTCGAGGCGACGTTCAAGCCCTTCGAGGCCGCCGCCGCGTGGCGGTCGGGCGCCTATGACGCCGCGTCAGCCCGCGTCGCGGGCGGCTTCCCGGTCCACGCCCTCCTCGCCCATGCGCCCTTCGGCGCGGAGCCGGGCGCGTCGCTCGCCATCGCCCGCGCCTGCCTCCTTGCGCTGCTTGCGCCGGTCTTCGCCCTCGCTTTGAGCGCGCGGCTCTCGCGCCCCGCCGCCTTCGGGGCCGGCGTCGCGGCGAGCGCCTTCGTCGTCTTCGCCCCGCTCGCGATCTGGCCGGCGGGCCTCGCGCTCGCGCTGACGGCCCGCGCCCTCGGAACGCCCTCGGACGAACCTGGCGTGCCGCTCATCGACGCCGCCGCCGCGGGCGCCCTCACAGCGCTTCTCGCCGCTCTCAATCCGCTCCTAGCCGCCTTCGCCATCGCCGCGCGCCTCAACGGCGGTTTTCGGTCCACGGAGGAGAAAGTCCTGGCTGCAGGGCTGGAAGTCGTCGTCGCGCTCGCCGTGTTCGGCGCGGTCTTTTTCTCCGTACCCGGCATCGGGACGAGCCTGCACCCGGTCGTCGCGCCCAACCCGTTCGCCCTCGGCGCTGTCGGCCTCATCGCCGCAGCCGCGGCGCTCGCGGGGATCGTCGCGAGCGAAAACCGTGCGGTCGTTTCCGGCGGCGGCGCGGCGGGGGCGCTCGCTTTCGCGTTTGGGGCGGGACCGGCGGGCGCCGGAGCCTTCTGGCTCGCAACGGCGCTCGCCGGCCTTGCGCCGCGCCGCAGGGCCGGTCGACGCCGCTCTGAAGCCGCCGGCGGCGCCCTCGCCCTCGGCCTCGCCGCCGGGTTCGCCGCGAGCCTCGCCGCGCCGATGACCAGGCCCGCCGGCGATTTCGCCCTCGCAGGGCTCGCCGAAACGACCATGACGGAATGGGTGGAGCGCGGCCTCGTCACCTTGGACGAGGCGCGCGCGACGGGCGTCTTCACCCTCTCGGAGGAGTTCGCCGCCCTCAAAGGCGTGGTCGAGCGGGTGAAAGCGGCGGAGGCGGAGGGACGCCTCGCTGCGCTCCTCGCCCCGAAGACCGTGGCGTCCGCCGTCGCCACGATGGCGCATCTGGAGGACGCCCGGATGGCTGACGTGATCGTCGTTCCCCGTTTCGGCCCGGACGCCGGCCCTGAAAGCGCCGCGGAGCTGAAGGAGGCTGTCGGCGGCGTTCTCTATACGGAATTCCGGCGCGTCGAAGAGACGCCCCTCGTCGAGGTCTGGGTTCGGCGCGAGCGGCTTTAAGCGCATCTGAGGCCACACTTCCGACGCATCGCTCGACTCTTCTATCGCGCAGGCGAAGAAGAGGGGCGTCATGCGAATTCAAGCGAAACTGGCCGCAGGACTTTCGATTGTTCTCGCTGCTTCCGCTGACGCCGCGGCGGGCCCGGCGGATTTCCGGGCGTCTGAGCCCGTGGTGATCGAGGGGTATGACGGGCACGCCATGGAGCCCTTTCTCTCCCGCGACGGCGCGCTCCTCTTTTTCAACAACCGCAACCAGCCGAAGGACGAGACGGACCTGCACGTCGCCGAGCGCATCGACGATCGGCGCTTTCGCTATCTCGGCCCGCTGGACGGCGCGAACTCGGAGGATCTCGACGGCGTTCCGAGCATGGACCGGGCGGGGCGGTTCTACTTCGTTTCGCCCCGCGCCTATGGCGAGACGCGGAACACCCTGTGGACCGGCGAGTTCTCGGACGGCGCCCTCACGAACGTGCAGCCTCTTCGCGGCGACGTCTCCCGGGACAAGCCCTTCTGGCTCAATATCGATGCTGAAATCAGCGCAGACGGAGAGACCCTGTACTTTGTCGAAAACCGCTGGCGCATCTTCGGCGGCGGCGTCAAATCGGCGAATATCTTCGCGGCGCGACGGGACGAGACCGGCGCTTTCATCCGCTTGCCGAACGTTTCGGACCTTTTCAAAGAGATCAACACGGAGAAGCTGGAGTTCGCGCCGTCCGTCACGGAAGACGAACTCACCCTCTATTTCACCCGCGTCGATAAAAAGGCGCTCCGCCGCAGCGTCGACGAGGGTTTCGGGCTTTTTGTTTCAACCCGGCCGAGCATCGCCGAGCCCTTCGGCCCGCCGGAGCGCATCGAGGCCGTCCGCGGCTATGTGGAGGGGCCGACGGTCTCTCCTGACGCCTGCGCGATTTATTTTCATCAGCGGGTTGACGAGGTCTTTGAGATCCGACGAGCCGAGCGCGCGGACTGTGATCCCGGACGCCGCTAAGCTCGCAATCCCCAAGCCGTGAAGTACGGATTGTCATACCCCCGCTCTTCCTTTCCGTATCGCAGGGGAGCGTCTTCGCCGAACACCTCCACACGGCCGCCGGCGGCTTCCAGCACCGCCTGGCCGGCGGCGATGTCCCATTCCATCGTACGACCGAGGCGGGGGTAGACGTCGGCCTTTCCTTCCGCGATCAGGCAGAGCTTGAGGGAAGAGCCGGCCGAAATCAGCTCCGCGACAGTCAATGTACCGAGGAATTCGTCTGTCTCGGGAGAGCGATGGCTGCGGCTTGCAACGGCGACGAGGCCCTCCGCAGGGGCGGTGCGGGCGGCGATGGTCTCGGCGTTTTCGAGGTCCGGCTCGTCGCCCGGCTTCAGGGAGAGCTTCAGCGCGCCCTCGGGCCCGCCGAGGAACATCGCGTCGATCGCCGGGGCGTAGACGACGCCGTGGGTCGGGGCGCCGTTCTCGATGAGGGCGATGTTGACGGTGAATTCGCCGTTCTTGTTGATGAACTCCTTCGTGCCGTCGAGGGGATCGACGAGGAAAAAGAGATCGCCGAGGACCGGTCGATCTCCCGCCGCAGCGGCTTCCTCAGCGAGCACCGGAACATTCGGAAAATTCTCTTTCAGGGCCTTGAGAATGATCGCCTCGCCCTGCTCGTCGGCTTCAGTGACCGGTGAAGCGTCGGATTTCACGTCGGCGGTGAATTCGGTCGCGTAGATCTCCATGATGGCGGCGCCGGCTTCGGCGGCGATGTCGGCGAGGGTCTGCAGCATGGGGCCGGTCCTTCAGTCTTCCGAGGAATGAAACGCGCCGCTTGCATAGGCGAAGAGGTCGTCGACGCACGCCGCCACCGGGCGGCCTTCGGTTTTCACCCGGAATTCCGGGGCCTTGGGCGGTTCGTAGGGCGCCGAGACGCCGGTGAAGTCCCGGATCTCGCCGGCGCGGGCGCGGGCGTAAAGCCCCTTGGGGTCGCGCCGTTCGCACTCCTCGATGGAGGCGTCGACGAACACCTCGTGAAAGGCGTCCCCCGCGGCGCGGCGGGCCCGCGCCCTGTCGGAGCGATAGGGAGAGATGAACGAGGTGACGACGAGGACGCCGGCCTGGGCGAAGAGGGCGGCGAGTTCGCCGACGCGGCGGATGTTCTCCGCCCGGTCCTCCGGTGAAAAGCCGAGATCGGCCGACAGTCCGTACCGGACGTTGTCGCCGTCCAGCACGTAGGTGAAATAGCCCCGGTCGAAGAGCTTTTTCTCCAGCGCCATGGCGAGGGTCGATTTGCCGGAGCCTGACAGCCCCGTCAGCCAGATGACGCCGCCTTTGTGACCGTTGCGCCTGGCGCGGGCGGACGGCGTGACGGCGGCGGCGACGGGCGTCAGGTTTGTGGCGCGACGTGTTTCAAGGCCGCGCTGGTCCGCATAGCCGCGCATGGAGACAAGGCCGGCGCCCATCTCGCCGCGCTCGCTCGTCAGGGCGAAGCGCGCGGTCGCAGGGGCGATGTCCGCGGAATCGACTGCAATCAGCTTGCGGAGGGAAAAGACGACGTCGGCGACCGCGCCGGGCTGAACGGCTTCGGCGGGCGTGAACTCCACGGTTTCGCCGTCCAGCGCGCCGACGATCGTTTCCAGCGTCGCCGGGGCCGCCAGGGTCCCGGTGGCGATGGTGAGCACCGCTCCGGGCTCCAACGGTTTCGATCCACGCCATACGATCCGTGCAGGGACGGCGTCGGTCTCCACAGGCGGGCGTTCGCGGTGGCTGAGGAGTTCGCCGCGCTCCAGAAAGACGTTCGCTTTCAGGTCCACGTGCGCGCCGTCCTCGTCGACGGACCTCGCCTGCAGCGGCAGATTGGACGGCGAAGCGAGGAGGACGTCGCCTGGACGCAGCGCGCCCGAGGCGAGCGTCCCAGTGACGCGTGATCCGCCCTCGGCGCGCTCGCAATTTTCAACCCAGAAGCGGAGCGGCGGTTTCGCGGGCGTCAGCGCCTTGCGGACCGCGTCGAGCGCCCGGGGCTCGCGCCAGGGCATGGCGGTCGCGCCCAGATCCCCGGCGGACGAGGCGATCGGCGCGGCGGCGCCGAGGCGGACGCCGGCGGCGTCGAGCAGCGCCGCCGTTTCGTCCCGCACGAGGTCGAACTGCTCCTCCTCAAAGAACGCCTCTTCCATACCGTCGATGAGGAGAACCGCGCGCTCGGCGCCGATCGCGGCGAGCAGCTTCACATTGCGCCGGACGGTCTCGTCGACGCCCCGGGCTGCATCGACGACCAGGACTGCATTTTCGACCGGCGGCTCCGCCGAGAGAACCCGGGCCGCGCCGTCGACCGCCGCCGACGGCGCGCCGGCGTCGATCGCGAGAGCAGGACGGCCTTCCGGCGCGAGACGGGCCGCAGCGGCGGCGGCGCGGGGCGCCGTGCCGACGATGAGGAGGCTCGTCTCCGGCGTGGGTCGAGGAGCGGTCATAACGGGGTCTTCAGGTGATCGTGCGCGGCGGCGTCTATAGACCAGGCGCGCCGCGGCTTGCTAGACCGCGCGCCGCAGCGGTTGAGAAAAGGAGCGGCCCATGCGCGTCGCAATGATCGGCACGGGGTATGTGGGGCTTGTCTCGGGCGCCTGTTTTTCCGATTTCGGCCACGACGTCGTCTGCGTCGATAAAGACGAGAGCAAGATCGAGCGGCTGCTGCGCGGCGAAATCCCGATCTATGAGCCGGGGCTGGAGCAGCTTGTCGCCGAGAACGTGCAGGCGGGCCGGCTCTCCTTCACGACCGACCTCTCGGCCGCCGTCCCGAACGCCGACGCGGTGTTCATCGCCGTCGGCACCCCGTCGCGTCGCGGCGACGGGTTCGCGGACCTCTCGTATGTTTACGCCGCCGCCGAAGAGATCGCGAACGCGATGCAGGGGTACACGGTGGTCGTCACCAAATCGACCGTGCCCGTCGGAACCGGCTCGGAGGTCGAGGCGATCATCAAAAAAGTAAGGCCCGACGCCGATTTCGCCGTCGCGTCGAACCCGGAATTCCTGCGCGAAGGCGCAGCGATCGAGGACTTCAAACGCCCCGACCGCGTCGTCGTCGGGACCGAAGACGAGCGCGCCGTCGAGGTGATGCGCGAGCTTTACCGGCCGCTCTACATCAACGAGACGCCCATCGTCTTCACCAACCGCACGACGTCGGAGCTCATCAAATACGCCGCCAACGCCTTCCTCGCGACGAAGATCACCTTCATCAACGAGATGGCGGACCTCTGCGAGAAGGTCGGCGCGAACGTCCAGGAGGTCGCCAAAGGCATCGGCCTCGACGGCCGGATCGGCGGCAAGTTCCTCCATGCGGGGCCGGGTTATGGCGGCTCGTGTTTCCCGAAGGACACCCTGGCGCTCGTGCGCACGGCCCAGCAGTACGGCGCGCCGACGAAAATCGTGGAAAGCGTCGTCGAGATCAACGACCGCCGGAAGAAGGAGATGGCCCAGCGGGTGATCGAGGCCTGCGGCGGCTCCGTCGCCGGCAAGACCATCGGCGTCCTCGGCCTCACCTTCAAACCAAATACGGACGATATGCGCGAGGCGCCATCGCTGGAGATCGTTCCGATCCTCCAAGAAGCCGGAGCGCGGATCCAGGCGTACGACCCCGCCGGCCTGGAGGAGGCCAAAAAGCTGCTCACGGACGTCGATTACAAGGACGGTCCTTACGCCGTTCTCGACGGCGCGGACGCGGCGGTGGTCGTGACCGAATGGGACGAGTTCCGGGCGCTCGACCTGGAACGGGTGAAGACGGCGCTCAAGGAGCCCGTCTTCGTCGATCTCAGGAACATCTATCCGCCGAAGCTGATGGCCGAGCGCGGCTTCCGCTACGCCTCCATCGGCCGGCCTTAGGCCGCGGCGAGAGCGGGAAAGGCTTCGTTCGCCGGGCGGATGGTCGACGTCGCGACCGTCTCGAAAGCGGACGGACCGGCGAGAAGGTCGTTCATGGCGAGGGGGCGGGCGCTCGCGATCGACTGGCGGCCGTAGCGGTCGAAACGCACGACCCGGAACCCGTCTTCGGCGCCGATCACCGCGCGGAGGAGCTCCGCATCAAGCCAGGGCGCGTTCACGCCGTTCAGGCGGACGATGTCCCGGCCATAGATCTCGACCACGCCGGCGCCCGCTTCGCGCAGCTGGCCGACGATCGGCTTCAGCCGGCGGCGCTGCATGCGGCAGGCCTCGTCCATTTCGCGGTCGCCGACGATGACGACGAGATTGCGCATGGAGAAGCCGGCGCGCCCGGCCCTCGAGCCGCCCGGGACGCGATCACCGGCGAAGGCGAAGACGAACAGCGCGACGAGAGGAAACGCGAAAGCGGCGGCGGGGATCATGGCGACCATGGCGGCGAACTCCTTGAACTCGGGTCCGCGGCCGGGGTTCTCCTAAAAGGCGTATCGGAACCGGCCGCGCATCCTGACGGGAGCAATCGTCATGCCAAACGGCGCGTTAACCGGTTCGTTCAAACCGTCTCGAACGGACCCTCTCGCCGATACCAGTCGACGAAGCGGGCGACGCCCTCTTCGAGGGGCGTCTTCGGATCGTAGCCGAGCTCGCTCCGGGCGCGCGTAATGTCGGCCCAGGTCCGCTCCACATCGCCAGGCTGCATGGGCTCGAAGCTTTTCACCGCCTCCGCGCCGAGCGCCGTCTCGATCGAGGTGATCAGGGTCATGAGCTCTTCGGGGCGGTCGTTGCCAATGTTGTAGACCCGATGTGGCGGCGTCCCGGAGGCGGGGGCGTCGAGCGCGGCGAGGATGCCGGCGACAACGTCGGCGATGTACGTGAAGTCCCGCCCCATCTTTCCGTTGTTGAAAACGCGGATCGTCTCGCCCCGGAGCATCTTCTCGGTAAAGATCCAGTAGGCCATGTCCGGCCGGCCCCATTCGCCGTACACCGTGAAGAAGCGCAAGCCCGTCAAAGGCGTTCCGTAAAGGCGGGCGTAGGAATTCGAGAGGAGCTCGTCAGACATCTTTGTCGCCCCGTAGAGCGAGACGGGATCGACCGTCACGTCGTCCTCCGCGAAAGGCGTCTTGGTGTTGCCGCCGTAGACGGAGGACGAAGAGGCGTAGACCGTGTGGCTCGGCTCGATCGCCCGGGCTAGTTCAAGGACGCTCACATGCCCCTGCAGGTTCGAGGCGACGTAGGCGAACGGGTTTTCGATCGAATAGCGCACGCCCGCCTGGGCCGCGAGGTGGACGATGCGGTCGACGCCGGCAGCTTGGGCGGCGGCCTTCAGGGCGTCGGCGTCCGCAAGGTCGAGTTTCTGAAATGAGAAACCTGCCCGCTTTTCAAGGCGCGCGAGGCGGGCGTCTTTGAGCGGCCGACGGTAATAATCGTTCAGATTATCGACGCCGAGCACGGCCTCGCCGCGATCGAGAAGCGCATGGGAGACCGCCGCGCCGATGAAGCCCGCCGCCCCCGTCACCAACACCGTCATGTCCGCGCCCTCCCTTCCGCGTCGCGGTACCGCACGAAACCGACCCGCGGCGCAAGCGGTTCCTGTTGCGCCTTCGCCCGTCCCGGCTCTAAAACGCCGCGATCAAATCCGCGGCCGGGCGCGCCGCTTCAATAAGCAAGGAGAGCGCCATGCGCGTAATGGTTCTGGGCGGCGACGGGTTCTGCGGCTGGCCGACTTCGCTTCACCTGTCGGCGAGCGGCCACGACGTCATGATTGTGGACAACCTGTCGCGCCGGAAAATCGACGTGGAGCTGGAGGTGGAGAGCCTCACCCCGATCAGACCGATGTCCGTGCGTCTCGACGCATGGAAAGCGGTCTCGGGGAAAGAGATTAAATTCGAGAACATCGACGTTGCGGTGAATTACGCGCGCCTCCTGCATCTTCTGCGGGAGTTCAGGCCGGACGCCGTCGTCCATTTCGCCGAGCAGCGCGCCGCGCCGTACTCGATGAAATCCTCCTGGCACAAACGGTATACGGTCGATAACAACCTCGGAGCGACGAACAATCTGCTCGCCGCGATCGTCGAGTCCGGGATCAACGCCCACCTCGTCCACCTCGGCACCATGGGCGTCTACGGTTACGGAACCGCGGGCATCAAGATCCCCGAAGGCTATCTGCCGGTGAAGATCGAGACCGAGGACGGCCGCGAGATAAGCCAGGAAATTCTGTACCCGGCGAACCCCGGCTCCATCTACCACATGACGAAGACCCAGGACCAGCTGCTCTTCGCCTTCTACAACAAGAACGACGGCCTGCGCGTCACGGACCTCCATCAGGGCATCGTCTGGGGAACGCAGACGGAGGAAACGAAGAAAGACGAGCGCCTCATCAACCGCTTCGATTATGACGGCGACTACGGAACGGTGCTCAATCGGTTCCTCATGCAGGCGGCTGTCGACTTCCCGCTCACGGTCCACGGAACGGGCGGCCAGACCCGCGCCTTCATCCACATTCAGGACACGGTGAAGTGCATCGAGCTTGCGATCATGAACCCGCCGCAGACCGGCGAGCGCGTGCATATCCTCAACCAGATGACGGAGACCCACCGGGTCCGCGATCTCGCCCAGATGGTCGCCGACAAGACGGGCGCGAAGATCGAGTACGTGAAGAATCCCCGGAAAGAAGCCGACGAGAACGAGCTTCGGGTGGAAAACCGTCGTCTTCTCGGCCTCGGCCTCGACCCGATCACCTTGGAGGAAGGCCTCTTTGACGAGGTGACCGAAATCGCCCGCCGATACGCCGACCGCTGCGACCGTTCAAAAATTCCGTGCGTCTCCTATTGGACGGACGAGCGCAAGGGCGAGGCGGCGGAAAGCGCGGAGAAGCTCGCGAGCGCGTAAGCCTGCTCTAGACCGGTTCGCCCTCCGGCGCGACGCGCTTGCGATGCGCCATGTATGCAACGATCAGGAGCTGCGCTGCGGCGACGACGAGGAAGTACGTTTCCGGCTCTGCGCCCGGCCGGGTGAACGCCTGCATCGAAAAAGCGCCGATCATTGCAAAGCCCGCGTTCAGAAGGTTCGCCGCGGACATGATCTGGGCGCGGCGGTTCTCCGTCGCGCGCCGCTGCACCGCCGCGATCATCGGCGTGTAGAAGAGCGCGAGGGCGGTCGATGAGGCGGCTGCGGCGATCACGATATGCATGCCGACAGGCGTTGCGAGAAAATCGCCGAGTTTCGTGCAGGCCGCGGCGTCCGCAATGCATGCCGCATTGGGTGTCAGCGACGCGTTCAGGAGATAAAGATCGACCGCCGCGACGGTGGCTGCGGCGAGGCCGAAGGCTGCGACCCCGAAGCCCGACCGAGACCGGACGAGAACGCCCGCGGCGAACGAGCCGACCGCCATCCCCACCGCCGAAAGCGCCATGACGATGGCGACGACGGCGCTGTCGGCGCCGGCGACGTCGCGGATGAGATAGGGGAGCAGGACCGTGACCGCCGCGCCCTGCATCCAGAAGAGCGCGACCCCGAACATCGGCCGCGACACCCCGGGCGCGGCGGCGACGAGGTGGGTCATGGTGACGAGCTGCGGCAGCGGATTATACCGGATGCGGAGCGACGGATCCCCTGCGGGCAAAGAAGGTACGAGCCGGGCCATGAGCCACCCCCCGATCCCGACGACGGCGAGGGTCAGCGCCGCCGCGCGGACGCCTTCGTCCGTATCCCCCAGCCACGAGCCGAGAGCGATCGCCGACAGGATGGCGAGGAACAACCCCGCATTCGCGTATCCGTTGCCGCGCACGAGTTCGTCCGGCTTCAGAAGTTGCGGCATGCAGGCGTGGCGAACGGGATTGAAGAAGGCCGTCTGCGCGCCCATCGCGACAAGGGCGAAGAAGAGGATAGCCCCGCTCTTTAAAATGAACCCGACGGCGGCGAGCAGCATCAGTCCCGCCTCGACAAGCTTGATGATGCGGATGAGGGACGATTTCGGAAACCGGTCCGCGATCTGCCCGGCGAGCGGGGAAAAGAGGAAGATGCCGAGGGGGTAACACGCCCCGAGAACTGGGCCCGCCGCCTCGCGCGATAGAAAGGGTATCGTCAGGACGCCGTAGGGGATGCCGATGATCAGCACCTGCTTCAGCATGTTGTCGGTAAAGGCGCCCATGACGAAGGACGCCGTCAGCGGCCCGAACCGGCGTTGGAAGAGGAGCGGCGCGCGGGAACCGCTCCCGGCGTCGGAGGTCGGCGCGTCCCGGCCGGGCTCTGCGTCATAGGTCATGGGCGCGTCCTGATGGTCTCGCGGCGAATATCGGGGCGCGCGGGCCCGGCGTCCACCGATCCGCGCTGCAGGCGATCTTCTGCGCTGCAGCAATTCGCGTCTGCGGATCACCCCCCGCCGACGCCGAGCGCGCGCAGAACGTCCGGGATCTGTTTTTTCAGACCGAAGAACCCTTTCGCCGCATGGGGCCAGAAGGCGGCGTCCCAGTCCCGCAGCCGCCGGACGAGGCGGATGTTGTGCGGCGCGAGGCTGCGAGCTAGCGCTGAAACGCGGTCTGCGGTCGCGCCGACCGGTGTCCAGGCGACTGCGACCTGCTGCGCGCCGAGGGCGCGGGCGCGTTCTCCAATGCGGTCTGTCGAAAGAACGCCCTCGCTCGGCGCGTCGAAGGCGGCTGCGGCGCGGTCGAGGGCGTCGACGACGGCGCCCTCGGCGAAGGCGCGAGGGGGGTCGGCCCAATCGAAGGGCGAGGGCGGGGCGCTCGCGCGGAGACCGGCGATAGCGAGGGGGCGGACGCCTGAGAGCGGCGTCTCCTCCGGCCGTCCGTCTTCGTCCGTCACGAGAAGAAGCGTCGGCGCGTCCGGGTCTATCGGGTCGCTCTGCGGCGCCGGCGCGGCTTTTCTGTGCACCGCGCCATCGAGGGGTGATGCGGTCTCGTTCAGCCCTTGCGGCGCGAACCGGCCGTCCGTGTACTTTCGGATATTCGAGGCGCGGGCGACATAGTTCTTGCCGAGGGTCTGCAGGCCTGCGATCCATTTCCAGCCGAGGGTGTTGGAAGCCGGATCGCCGTCGAGAAGGTGGCGGAGAAAGAAATCCGCGCCGAGGGACCATGGCAGCCTGAGCGTGAACACCCAGATCGAGGCGAACCACATGCGCGCGTGGTTGTGGAGATAGCCGGTCTCGACAAGTTCGCGCGCCCAATCGTCGAAGCCCTCGATCCCGGCGCGCCCCGCGACAGCGTCTTCGTAGGCGGAGCGCAGGCCGGCCTCCTTCTCCAGCTGCTGGGCGTCGGCCCGCAGCTCCGCCTGATAATCCGTCCACGCTGACGGGCGGCGCTCCAGCCAGCCTTTCCAATAGGTCCGCCAGCAAACTTCCTGCACGAACTTCTCCGTCGTCGAGAGCGCCCAGCGATCGAGCGTCGCCCGCACGATCTCGTCTTCCGTCACCAGGCGGCGGCGCGTGTAGGGCGAGAGCCCGGATATGTTCGCCCGACGGCCCGGCCCGTAGTCGTGGTTCCGCTCGCTTGCGTACGCGCGCCCGGTGCTGGGAACGAAGTCCGCAAGGCGTTGCAGGCCCGCTTCCCGCGTCGGCGGCGCGGCGTGCTGATCGAACCCGCCGGTCCCGGCGGGCGGCGCTGGCGGTTCGGTCCGGTCCTCGGGCGCATGGCCAGGCTCAAAAAAGTCGCGCTGATCGGTCATTGCTTCGAGATAGAAAGCCACGGCGACCGGGCGGCGCGACTTCTGCGCGCGGGCGCGCTATGGCCGCCTCAGTCTGCCGGAGCCCTCCATGCCCCTCGTCCAGCTCATCGTCCTCGCCATCGTCCAGGGGATCACCGAGTTCCTGCCGATCTCCTCTTCGGCGCACCTCATTCTCGCCCCGGCGGTCGCGCCCGGCTGGGAGGATCAGGGGCCGCTGATCGACGTCGCCGCCCATGTGGGAACGCTAGCGGCGGTGCTTCTCTATTTTCGCTCTGAAACGAAGCTGCTGACGGTCGGCGCGTTCGACGCGGTGCGGCTCAAATGGACCCCCGGCGGCAAGCTCTTCGCGCTCCTGTCGCTTGCCACCGTCCCGATGGTGCTCGCCGCCCTCGGCCTCGCGGCCCTCGACCTCCTAGACGATCTCCGCTCGCCGCGGGTGATCGCCTGGTCGACCATCATCTTCGCGGTCTTTCTCTATCTGGCGGATCAGTTCGGCCGGCGCCTCAAGTCCGTCTCCGATGTCGGCTGGGGAACGGCGGCGCTCATGGGCCTCGCCCAGGCGACAGCGCTCATCCCCGGCGCGAGCCGCGCAGGCGTCACCATCACCGCCGCCCGGGCGCTCGGTTTCAAGCGGGAGGAGGCGGCGCGCTTCTCCATGCTGATGGCGATCCCGGCGATCATGGTGCTCGGCGCTTACGCCTTTCTGCAGATCCTGGAGGAGGGCGCTCCCGGAACCCTGACGGACGCCCTCATCGTCGCCGGGCTCTCGTGCGCGACGGCTCTCCTCGTCATCCACCTTTTCCTCAAGATGGCGAAGGCGACCAGCTTCCTTCCCTTCGTCCTCTACCGCTTCGCCCTTGGCGGCGCGCTCTTCTGGTGGTTGGCTCAACAGGCGTAGCCGTCAGGGAGGGCGGGAATGGCGAAGGTGCTCGGGATCGGCGGCGTTTTTTTCAAGACCCAGCCAACAGAAATGCAGGCCTGGCTGAAGGACAATCTCGGGATCGAGAAGGGCGAGGGCTTCGACGGCGCCGTCTTCCCGTGGAAATCCGCCGACGGTGCGCGGGACCACGCGACCATTGTCGGCCTCTTCGATCAAGATACGTCCTATTTCGAACCCTCAAGCGAGCCTTTCATGGTGAACTTCATCGTCGATGATCTCGACGCCATGCTCGCCGACCTCCGCACCAAAGGCTGCTCCGTCCACGACAAAACCGAAGAGATGGACGGGATCGGCCGCTTCGGCTGGGTGGACGCCCCGGGCGGGGTGAAGATCGAGCTTTGGCAGCCGGCCTGAGGTTTCCCGCACCCGCCCAAACTCAACCACACTAACGCCGCCTTTACCGGTCACGCGCTCTCCTCCGTCGTGTTGAGCCCCGCAGGTCCGCCCATGTCCCATGAGGACGATTTCCGCCCCATCACCGCCGACGGCGTGCGCGCCGCCGCGCGCCGCATCGCCGGCGTCGCCGTCCGCACGCCGCTCGTTGAGAACGACTTTCTGAACGAGATTACGGGCGGGCGGGTGTTTCTGAAGGCCGAGGTGCTGCAGCACTGCGGCTCGTTCAAATTCCGCGGCGCCTACAATCGGCTGTCCCAACTGACGGAAGATGAGCGCCATCGCGGCGTTCTCGCCTGGTCCTCCGGCAACCACGCCCAGGGGGTCGCCCGAGCGGCGACGCTCCTCGGCGTGCCGGCCGTTATCGTCATGCCGGAGGACGCGCCGGCGACGAAGACCGAAAAGGTGAAGCGGCTCGGCGCGGAGATCATCACTTATGATCGGTACTCGGAGGACCGGGAGAAGATCGGCCGCCCGATCGCGGCGGAGCGCGGTCTCGCCCTCGCCCCCTCTTACGATCATCCGGACATCATCGAAGGTCAGGGGACGCTGGCGCTCGAAACGCTGGAAGACCTCGCCGGCCTCGGCGTCTCCCTCGACGCCTTCCTCATCTGCTGCGGCGGCGGAGGCATGACGGCGGGGTGCGCGACCCTCCTCGGCGCGGCGTCCCCTTCGACGGAGGTGTGGATCGCCGAGCCGAAGGGCTTTGATGAAAGCTGGGCCTCCATCGCGACCGGTGAGCGCCGCCATGCGGACATCACCCAGAAGACGATCTGCGACGCCATCGCGACGCCCACGCCCGGCAAGCTCACGCTGCCGATCCTCCAGAGCCACGTGAAAGCAGGCTTCGCCGTCTCCGAGGACGAGGTTCTGCACGCCATGGCCTGGGCCTGGCGGCATCTGAAGCTTGTCGTCGAGCCCGGCGGCGCCGTCGCCCTCGCCGCGCTCCTCCTCGGCAAGGCGGACGTGCGCGGCAAAACCGTCGCCGCGACGCTTTCGGGCGGCAATGTGGACGCGCCGGTCTTCGAGCGGGCCCTCGGTTTCGTCGAGCGTCTTTGAAGGCCGTTTGGCCTTTTCCGTCAGGGCGTTATGTCTGCGCGATGCAATGTCCGAGGGGACCCGCGTGAGCGACACCAAAGCAAAACTCGTCATCCGCAACGCGTCCATCGACGATGCGGAGGCTGTCGCCGCCCTGTCCCGCCGTGTCTATGGCGACGAGGACGATTTCAGCGCCGATCAAATCCGTGGACAGATCAACGCCTTTCCCGACGGGCAGTTCGTCGCCGAGTTCGAAGGCGCGGTGGTCGGCTACTGCGGCACTTTCATTATCAATCAGGAAATCGCTTTCGCGCCCCATTCCTGGTCGGAAATCACCGGCGGCGGGTTCGCCGCGCGCCATGATCCGGAGGGAGACGTTCTTTACGGGATGGAGGTCTCGGTCGATCCGGCCTACCGGCGTCTCCGCATCGGCCAGCGCTTTTACAAGGTGCGGCGCGAGCTTTGCCAGTCCTGGGAGCTGACAGGCGTTGTTTTCGGCGGCCGCATGCCGGGTTTCGCCAAGCGCGCTGCGGAGTTTCCGGACCCGAAGGATTACCTCGACGCCGTCGTCGAGAAGGAAATCCGCGACCCGGTGATCAATTTCCAGATGAACCAGGGTTTCGAGCCCGTCGGCGTCATGCCGAATTATCTCCCAACGGATAAAGCCTCCGACGGCTATGCGGCGCTCATGTTCTGGCGCAACCCGCTCGCCCCGGACGCGAACGAGGTGAAGACGACGCGGCCTGACCGGCGCCTCCCTCAGAGCGTGCGCGTCGCGACCGTGCAGTTCCAAATGCGGCGCATTGAAACTGTCGAGGAATTTGAAGGCCAGATTGAATACTTCGTCGACGTCGCCGCCGACTATCACGCCGATTTCGTCGTGTTTCCGGAGCTCTTCACCCTGCAGCTTCTTTCGCTGGAAACGGAAAAGCTCGCCCCGGCGCCTGCGATCGCGAAGATCGCAGAGTATACGGAGCGCTTCCGGGCGTTCATGGAGAACCTCGCCGTTTCCTACAATGTCAACATCATCGGCGGCTCGCATCCGACGGCGATGGAGAACGGCGACATCCGCAACATCTCCTGCGTCTTCCTGCGCGACGGCGCGGTCCACACCCAGGAGAAGCTGCACATCACCCCCTCGGAGCGGCGCTGGTGGAACATCAAGGGCGGGGAAGGCTGCGCCATCATCCCGACCGACTGCGGCCCCGTGGGCGTGATGATCTGTTATGATTCCGAGTACCCGGAAATCGCGCGCCACCTCGTGGATCAGGGCGCGCTCCTCCTGTTCGTGCCGTTCTGTACGGATGAACGCCGCGGCTATATGCGAGTGCGATACTGCTGCCAGGCGCGAGCGGTGGAGAACCAGTGCTACGTCGTCCTATCCGGCGTCGTCGGCAACCTGCCGAACGTCGAGAATATGGACATTCACTATGCGGAAAGCTGCATCCTTACGCCCTCGGATTTCGCATTCTCGCGAGACGGCGTCGCCGCGGACACGCCTGCGAACACTGAGACGATCGCCATCGCCGACCTGTCGCTGCAGGACCTTCTGACGAGCCGCCAGTCGGGGGCGGTTCGCAACCTCAATGACCGGCGCTTCGATCTTTATGCGGTGAACTGGACCAAACGCACGGGCTATCAGCGCTAGGGCGCGTCGTGGAAGATGACGCCGAGGGCGTAGCGCTCGCCGGAGCGGACTTTATCGACGCCATGACGCATCTGCGCCGTCGCCCAGCCCCGCGTGCTCCGGTTCCGGCCGCGTCAGGCCGCCGGGCGATCCGCGAACTGGCCGTATTTCCGGTACCGCTCGAGATACGTCGGGATAATCGCCTCGACGCTTTCAGGCGTGATCCCGAGATCCTGGGTCGTCAGCACGCCCTCATCGCCGCTCGCGCCGACGATATTGTCCGATTTCAGAAGCTCCACCTGATCGCGGGTGAGAAAGGGGTCGATGAACGGGAGGGCGCCTGAAATCTCTCCAGCAAGGCCCATCAGCCCGGCGATCGGAAAAGGGATCGGCGCGAGCAGGCGCTTGCGGCCGATCACCTCCATCATCAGCTTCATCAGCTCATTGAAGGTGTAAACCGCCGGTCCGCCAAGCTCGTAGGTCGCGCCGCGGGCCTCGGCGCGGTCGAGCGCCTCGCAGATCGCGTCGGCCACATCGTCCACATAGACGGGCTGGAAGCGCGTCTTGCCACCGCCGATGGCGGGCAGCGCCGGTGCGAAACGGGCCATCGCCGCGAAGCGGTTGAAGAAGCCGTCGCCCTCCCCGAAGACGATGGAGGGGCGGATGATCGTCGCCTCCGGCATCGCAGCGCACACGGAGCGCTCGCCTGCGGCCTTCGTGCGGGCGTACTCGCTCTTGGAGGTCGCGTCCGCGCCGATGGCGGACATGTGGACATAGAGCTCGACGCCCGCCGCCGCGGCGGCCTCCGCGACGGTTCTCGCGCCCTCTTCCTGAACCGCTTTGAAGGTCTGGCGGCCCTGGGAGGCGAGAACGCCCGGCAGGTAGACGCACGCATCCGCGCCATCCAGCGCCTTTTCGACCGACGGCCGGTTGCGCACGTTCGCCTGCATCAGCTGGATCTGGCCGACGACGCCGAGAGGCTTCAGGTGATGGGCGAGATGCGGCCGGCGCACGGCGACGCGGACGCGGTCGCCTCGTTTCGCCAGCTCTCGCACCACATTGCGTCCGACGAAGCCCGAGCCGCCGAAAACCGTCGTCAACCTGTCCGCCATCGCGCGCATCCTCCTGCAGAGTAGGCGGGAGTTAGGCCAATCGCCGAGGGGGAGCAATGCGACCTGAGGCGGCCCTCCGAGGCTGCAAATCCGTTGACTTGGCCCGGCCCGGCCCGTAGACGCTGCGCTCCCGCAAGACCTGCCCAGGTGGCGGAATTGGTAGACGCGCCAGCTTCAGGTGCTGGTGTCCGTACGGACGTGGAGGTTCGAGTCCTCTCCTGGGCACCATCTCGAATTTTTCCTGAAAATCCCCGTAAGTACCGAAAGGTAAAGCGATTTTCCGGTTCAAGAGGTCTGTGAAGCCGTCGCCCCGCAGATAGGTCAGTTTATCCGTAAACGCCATTCTCAGGAGAAGGCG